>JAKJCD010000025.1:2360-16459 GCA_022706625.1 Bacillota bacterium
TTGCCGAACAGGCAAGGATTGGAGAAGGGCTTTCGGAAGTCATTTTCATGCCTGCCAAATCATCGCCTTACAAAATGCATTGTGAATGCGCCGGAGAATGGCATCGCTACAGCATGGTTTCATTAGCCATCGAAAGCAATCCGTTTTTTAGCGTTTCCGACCTGGAAATCAACGGGCCGGAGGTCTCTTATACTATCGATACGTTAAGGTCCTGTAAAGAGCTTTTAGGAGAAGGGTCGAAGCTGTATTTTATCTGCGGGACCGATGCATTTTTAGGTATGGAAGGATGGAAAAATATTGACGGGATTTTCATGAATTTTCCTTTGATAGTAGGCTCCCGGCCCAGATATAAAGACAGGGCAAGAGATGAAATGATACGCAGAGTGCGCGAAAAATACGGTGCTGACGTACATAAGGTACACATGCCGAAAATCGATATTTCTTCATCAGAAATAAAAAACAGGATCAGAGACGGGAAATCGATACGCTACCTGCTTCCGGAGAATGTATCGGATTATATCGAGACTAATAAACTATACCGTAACTTGTAAGAAAGTGCCAGTTATGATAAAATGAACAGCATGGATTTCAGCCAATTGGAGAGCATTATCGAAAGTCAGCTTTCAGTAAAAAGGATGGAGCATACTCGCGGTGTGATATCCGAAGCTAAAAAACTTGCTGAACGATACGGCTGCGACACATCGAAAGCTGAATTTGCAGCCCTTTGCCACGATATGGCGAGATGCATATCAGAATCGCATCTCAAAGCATATTTACAGGAATTTTCACTTGACTCCGGCAATACCCATTCTCTTGAACTGGCCCACGGGAAAATAGCCGCGGAGCTTCTTAAGCGGGATTGGGCATTGGACGATATGGATATTATCAATGCAATATCTTTCCATACCACCGGCCGGCAGGGTATGTCAATGCTTGAGAAGATCATTTATTTAGCTGACGCTATCGAACCGGGCAGAAAGTATCCGGGTGTCGAGCGGATAAGAGAACTTGCCTATCAGGACTTGGATCGGGCATGTGTAGAATCGATGAAGCAGACCATCGAATATATTAATGGCAAAGGTCGGGAAATTGATGATAATACTATAAAAGCCATAGAAGATCTGCTGTTAAAAGAAAGGGGATCAGATGAATAATAAAGAAATAGCACTAAAAACAGCAGCTGTGCTTGCTGAAAAGAAAGCGCGGGACGTGGTCGTAATAGATATTGCGGAAAGATCGTCTTTCGCAGATTACCTCGTACTTGCCGCAGGAGGCTCTGAGCGGCAGGTGGGAACATTAGCCTCTGAAGTCATGGACCGGTTGGCGAAAGAAGGGGTGTTTGCCAGGAACATTGAAGGCAAGCAGACCTCAGGCTGGATATTGATTGATTACGGAGACATCATTGTAAATGTTTTTTCTGAAGAACAGAGGAGCCGTTATAATATCGAAAAAATATGGGGAGACTGCAGTTTCCTTGATTTACCAGAAGAGGCACAGGGACAGCAATAAGGGAGGGACCCAATGGATCAGCAATATAAATTCAGTCAAATAGAGAAGAAGTGGCAGAAGTATTGGAACGAAGAAAAAATATTCAAAACCTCAGAAGATAATAACAAGGAAAAGTATTATGTTCTTGAGATGTTTCCATATCCTTCGGGGAAGCTGCATATGGGACATGTGAGAAATTATTCTATCGGAGACGTTATTGCCAGGTATTTGACAATGCGCGGCAAAAACGTACTGCATCCCATGGGGTGGGATGCTTTTGGGCTGCCTGCTGAAAACGCAGCTATAAAGAATGATATCCATCCGGACATCTGGACGCGGAAGAATATCAAGGAGATGAGAGAGCAGTTGAAAATGTTGGGACTTAGTTATGATTGGGACAGAGAAGTCGCCACATGCTATCCCGATTATTATAAATGGATGCAGTGGATTTTTATACAGTTCTTTAACAAAGGACTTGCCTACAAGAAAAAAAATCCTGTCAACTGGTGCCCTTCCTGTCAAACAGTCCTTGCAAACGAACAGGTTGTAGACGGATTCTGCGAACGATGCCATGCAGCGGTAGAAAAAAAGGACCTTGAACAGTGGTACCTGAGGATCACCGAGTACGCAGACCGTCTCCTTGACGACCTTGATCTCCTTGCCGGATGGCCGGATAAGGTAAAGACGATGCAGAGAAACTGGATCGGTAAAAGTGAAGGCGCTGAAGTCGAATTTACGATTGAAGGGTTCGACAAAACACTTAAGGTATTTACAACTAGGCCTGATACGCTCTTCGGTGTTACCTATATGGTCCTCGCTCCGGAACATCCTTATGTAAACGAGCTTACGCGGGAAGACGAGAAAAAAGAAATAGTCGCTGAGTTTTTAGAAAGACTTCAGCATTTGAGCGATATAGAAAGAACATCGACTACACTTGAGAAAGAGGGTATCTTTACCGGGAGGTATGCCATAAACCCGATGACCGGAAAGGATGTACCGATTTATATTGCCAATTATGTACTCTTAGATTATGGGACCGGTGCCATAATGGGTGTGCCGGCCCACGATCAAAGGGACTTTGAGTTTGCTCGAAAATACAGCCTTCCCATCATCCCTGTGGTAGATCCAAAAGATCCTAATGTAGACCTTCTCAATTTGAAAGAAGCTTTTGTTGCTGAAGGCGAGATGATAAACTCCGGCAGTTTTAACGGTATCAGCAATCGGGATGCAATTAAAAGGATAACCGAATATTTGGAGAAGAAAGGCCTTGGAACCACGACAGTCAATTTCAGACTCAGAGACTGGTTGATTTCCAGACAGCGATATTGGGGCACGCCTATTCCTATGCTATATTGCGAGACCTGCGGCTGGGTCCCGGAGAAAATTGAAAACCTGCCAGTTCTGCTGCCTGCAGACGTTGAGTTCACAGGAAAAGGAGAGTCGCCTCTTACGACCAGTAAAAGCTTTATAAAAGCCCAGTGCCCACAATGCGGCGGCATTGCACATCGAGAGACGGATACGATGGATACTTTCCTGGATTCCTCATGGTATTTTTTAAGATATACCGATGCAAAAAACATCGAAGAAGCTTGGGATAAAGAGAAGTCCGACTATTGGATGCCGGTAGATCAGTATATCGGAGGAGTGGAACACGCTATACTGCATTTGCTTTATGCGCGGTTTTTCAATAAATTCTTTTTTGATATGGGCTATTCTCCGTGTGCCGAGCCCTTTTCCAATCTGCTTACACAGGGCATGGTACTTAAAAACGGAGCAAAAATGTCAAAATCAAAAGGAAATGTCGTGAGCCCTGAAGAGATAATAAAAAAATACGGAGCGGATACTGCCAGGCTTTTTATCCTGTTTGCGTCTCCGCCGGAAAAAGAACTTGAGTGGTCGGATACCGGAGTAGAGGGTAGTTTTCGTTTTCTTTCAAGGGTATACCGTCTGGTCTTTGAACTGAAAGATGAAATAGAGGGGGCTTCGGATAATTTTACGATTGAATCAAGCAGGGACAAGGAATTGAACTATGTACTAAACACTGCTATAAAGAAGGTCACTGAAGATTTGGGCAGCAGGTTCAATTTCAACACGGCTCTTTCGGCTATAATGATACTAGTAAATGAGATTTATAAATATAAGTCAGAAACAGTAATCAATAAAGCTCTTTTACGCTGTGCCATAAAGAGCCTGATTTTAATCCTCTCGCCGTTTACACCTCATATTTGTGAAGAGCTGTGGCATTATATAGGAAACAGAGGGACTGTCTATCACGAGGAATGGCCTTTATATGATGAAGATGCCACGGTAAGGGACGAGACAGAGATAGCAGTCCAAATAAACGGGAAGGTCAAAGATCGGATAATGTTAGCAAGCGGTCTGCCGGAAGCGGATTTTCTGGCGGAAGCAATGAAAAATGATATTGTAAAAGCTCTTGTCGATGGGAAGAACGTTATCAAAACAATACCTGTCCCTGACAAGCTTATTAATATTGTCATAAAATAGAAAGGAAAAAAATTTGAAATTAACGGAAAATCTTAAGGAGGGCCAGGCAGTTAAGCTTATCCCGCTGGGCGGATTGAATGAAATCGGTAAGAATTTGACCGTCCTTGAGTATAAGAATGATATTCTGATAATAGACTGCGGCCTGTCATTCCCTGATGACGAGATGTTCGGTATAGATATAGTGATCCCGGACTTCGACTATTTAGAAAAAAACAGGGAAAAGCTGAAGGGGATGATTCTTACCCACGGACACGAGGATCATATCGGAGCCATCCCCTATTTACTGAAAACGGTGGATTTACCGATTTACGGAACAAAGCTTACTTTAGAGCTTGTCGGAAACAAATTGAAGGAGCATGGCATTAAAGCCAGACTCAATCCGGTAAAAGCGGGGCAGACTGTTAAAATAGGTGAATTCAAAGTAGAGACTATACGTACTACTCATTCCATAGCGGATTCTATTTGTCTTGCTATCGATACCCCCGCAGGTGTCATTTTTCATACCGGGGATTTTAAGATCGACTACACTCCTCTTCACGGAGAACCCATCGACTTTCAACGTCTGGCTAAAATAGGAGAAAAAGGTGTATTGTTGATGCTTGCCGACAGCACCAATGCGGAAAGAAAAGGGTATACGCCTTCCGAAAGGAACGTAGGCATAGCTTTAGAAAATATTTTTCGTAACTGCAGCACAAGGATTCTCATAGCAACCTTTTCCTCCAACGTCCACCGGGTCCAGAAAATCATTGATACGGCTGTGATCTTCAATCGAAAAGTGGCTATATCCGGCAGAAGCATGATCAACGTGGTCAATATTGCCAAAGATATCGGTTACCTGAAAATCCCCGATAATGTCCTTGTGGATATCAATAAGGCAAAAAGCATCAAAGATTCCGAGCTTGTTATTATAACAACGGGAAGTCAGGGGGAGCCCATGTCGGCTTTGGCCCGAATGGCGGCAAATGATCATAAAGCTGTTCAGATTAAAAAAGGTGATGTGGTCATCCTTTCCTCAACACCCGTCCCGGGGAATGAAAAGACGGTTTCCAACGTTGTGAACCGGCTTTTTGAAAGAGGAGCCGAGGTGATTTATTCCGATATTGCGGATATCCATGTTTCGGGACATGCGGCGGAAGAAGAGCTGAAACTGATCCACTCCCTTATCCGACCGAAATACTTTTTACCGGTTCACGGTGAATATCGGCACCTGCGCCGCCATGCATCGATAGCAGAGACTCTTGGCATGGCTAAGGAAAATATATTCATACTCACTAACGGAGAGATACTGAGCCTTAAAAAAAACCAGGTAGAAAAAATCAAAGAGACAATACAATGCAATCCGGTTTTCGTAGACGGATTAGGAGTAGGGGATGTTGGAAATATCGTGCTGCGGGATAGAAAGCTCCTGTCTGAAAGCGGATTGATCATTGTAGTGGCTGCCATCGATAAAGCCACGGGTACCTTATGCTCGGGTCCGGATATAATATCCAGAGGCTTTGTTTACGTTAGAGAATCCGAAGATTTGATAGAGGCTGCCCGCAAGGTTGCTGAAGACAGTCTGAACAGATGCCGGCACGAAGGTATAAAGGACTGGGGCGCAATGAAAAATCACGTTCGAAACGATTTGCAGGCCTATATTTATCAATTGACGAAAAGAAATCCGGTGATATTACCGATATTTATGGAGGTTTGAAAATGAATGTTTATGATCATGCCCACGCTTTAGCCAGAGCCTTAAAGGAGTCTTGCGAATACCAAAACTATATGGCGCTGAAAGATAAGGTGTCAGAAAACGAAGAACTATCGGCGAGCTTAAACGATTTTCAACAGAAACAGTTTCAGCTTCAGGCTCAGCAGATGCTTGGAGGGGAAGGGGACGCATCAATGGGCGAGCAGATAAAGGATCTGACCAGGATTCTGATGAATGATCCTCTGGCTGCCCAATACCTTCAGGCGGAATTTGCTTTTACGCTGATGTTTTCTGACGTTTATAAAATATTGCAGGAAGCTATAAGGACGGAACCCAATGCAGAACAGGATAAATAAAGTAAAAGAATCAATGAAGGCAAAAGGTATTGGGGCTTTTCTGATATCAAAGCCGGAAAACCAGGTTTATCTCACAGGATTTCATTCTTCAAATTGTCAGATCGTGATAACGGAAGATGAGAATTACTTATTGACAGATTTTAGATATATAGAAGCGGCGGCGGAGCTTGCTCCCTTATATAATGTTGTTCTTACTGATCACAGCATTACAATTTACACATTTTTAAAACAGTCTGGTATTGAAAAGCTGGCTATTGAAGAGGAGCATCTGTCATATTCGGAGTATAAACAGCTGTCAGAAGGAGTGATATGCAGTTTCCAGAGCGGGGGCGGTATAGTTGAAACCATAAGAGCAATCAAAGATGAATCGGAATTGGACGCAATAATGAAGGCTCAACAAATCGCCGATTTGGGTTTTTGTCATATGCTTGACTATCTAAAACCAGGGCTTACGGAAAAAGAAGCGGCCTTTGAGCTTGAAATGTTTCTAAGAAGTCATGGTGCGGATGCGCTTTCTTTCGATACGATTCTCGTTTCAGGAGTGAGGACATCTCTACCTCATGGCACACCCTCCCCAAAAATATTAGAGAAGGGTGATTTCATTACTATGGATTTTGGATGTGCCGTTGACGGATATCGCTCGGATATGACAAGAACGGTAGCTTTAGGCAGTATATCCGCTGAGCAGAGAAATGTATATGATATCGTAATGCGGGCACAAACGGCAGGCTGTAATGCGATCCGTTCCGGACTTTCTTGCCGTGAAGCGGACAGAGTGTGCAGAGATTATATCGCAGACGAAGGACTCGGAGTTTTTTTCGGACATGGCACCGGTCACGGGGTAGGATTGGAAGTTCATGAGGCCCCAACGCTGAATACAAAAAGCGATGAGATATTGAAGGAAAATATGGTAATAACCGTGGAGCCGGGAATCTATATGCCCAAAAAATTCGGCGTTCGCATTGAAGACTTGGCAATAGTCACTGCTTCAGGTATAATTAATCTGGTAAAATCAGATAAAGAGTTAATTATTCTATAAATACAGAATAACGGAGGGATTACGTCAATGATCTATGCAAGCGATTTCAGAAAGGGCAACACTTTCGAGATTAACGGAGAACCGCATATCATCCTGGATTTTCAGCATGTAAAGCCGGGAAAGGGCGCTGCTTTTGTCAGGACAAAATATAAGAATATCTTGACTGGAGCAACGAGAGAAGAGGCTTTTAACCCAAACGACAAATTTCCAAAAGCCCATATTGAGACAAGACAAATGCAGTATCTTTACACCGACGGAGAGCTTTATTATTTTATGGACCAGGAGAGTTATGAACAAGTTCCTCTCATGGCCGATCAGGTCGAAGATGCGATGAATTACATCAGAGAAAATGATGTAGCCACAATTAAATTCTACAAAGGAAATGCATTCTCTGTCGAACCTCCTAACTTTGTTAATTTAAAGGTGATCGAAACAGAGCCCGGTGTAAAGGGTGACACCGCAACTAACGTAACTAAAGCCGCAACTGTTGAAACGGGAGCAGTGGTCCAGGTGCCTATCTTCATAGAAGAGGGAGAAGTGATCCAGATCGATACAAGATCCGGCGAGTATTTGTCCCGTTCAAAGGAGTAGCCTCCGGCTGAGATGATCCGTATCAAAAAGAAGCATAGATTTATACTGTTTATTCTTATCGTTCTATTATTGATCGTGCTTTCGGGTTGGGTCTGCTTTTCGATTTGGATGAGCAAAGAAAGCGGTCCGAGTATACCCGGAAGCACAGAAACAGTTTTGATCACAATACCTCAGGGCATGAGTACCAAAAGTATCGGCGAACTACTGGCATCCGGAGACATTATTTCCGATGCTTTGGTTTTTCGGCTTAAATCAAGGCTTGAGGGGTATGATGGTAAATTCAAGGCGGGGGAATACTCTCTGAGCTCCGGAATGACCATGGATGAGATTATGGATTTGCTGCTTGAAGGTCATAGAAACACGCAACGTTTTACTATCCCGGAAGGATATGATTTGAAAAGGACGGCTGACAAACTGGAAGAACAGGGATTGATCGATAGAGAAGCCTTTTTTAAGGAAATCAGGGAAGGTGACTTTGATTATTGGTTTATTGACGGTCTTAAAGAGGGCAGCAGCAGGCTGGAAGGTTTCCTTTATCCTGATACTTATGAAATATATATAAATGCCGGCGAACACGACATTATAGATAAAATGCTTTCACAATTCAGTAAAGTATTCAACGAGGATCGTATCAATCGTATGAACGAGCTTGGAATGAACCTGAATGAAATTATTACCCTTGCTTCAATAATTGAAAGAGAGGCCGTCATATCAGAGGATCGGCCCGTTATTGCCGGAGTGTTTCTGAAACGTCTCGATATGGGTATGCCTCTTCAGTCCTGCGCTACAGTACAATACATTTTGGGTGAACAAAAGCCGGTATTAAGCACTGCGGATACAAAAATCCAATCACCTTACAATACATATGTGAATAAAGGATTGCCGCCGACGCCCATTTGTTCGCCGGGGATTGAATCCATCGATGCCGCATTATGGCCGGAAACTACGGATTACCTTTTCTTTTTGGCTAAAGGAGACGGTTCTCACGTTTTTTCGGTAACATATGAAGAACATATACGAAATAAAGCAAAATATATTGATTAACAATAATGATATTATGTTAACCTTCTGGTTTCTTGGGTTTATCGGATGGATGAACAGTGTTTATAATGAACAAAATCGAGTTATTGTCGCCTGCAGGCGATCTTGAAAAACTTAAAATTGCTATAGATTACGGGGCAGATGCGGTATACTGCAGCGGAGAGCATTTCGGCCTGCGGTCCGGAGCACGCAACTTTACAACGGAAAACCTGGCAAAAGGGCTTGATTATGCCCATACAAGAGGGCGGAAGCTTTATCTCGCTCTGAATGTCTTTGCACACAACGAAGATTTAAAAGGGATAGAAGATTTCATGGATGAGATAAGCGATCTTCCGGTGGATGCATTTCTGATTTCCGACCCGGGTATACTTCGATGGATGAAGGTAAATCGTCCGACGGCAAATCTGCATCTCAGCACTCAGGCAAATACAACGAACAAGATATCGGCTCTTTATTGGCACGAACAAGGGATAAAGCGAATAGTACTTGCCAGAGAATTATCATTGAAAGAAATAGCCGAAATAAGGGAGTACACGCCAAATACATTGGAATTGGAAGCTTTCGTTCACGGAGCTATGTGCATATCTTATTCCGGACGATGCCTTCTTTCCAGTTATATGACAGGCAGGGATGCAAATCGCGGAGAATGTGCCCACCCGTGCAGATGGCATTACAGTGTCGTCGAAGAGAAAAGGCCCAATGAGTATTATCCGGTTATTGAAGATGTGAGAGGAACCTATATCTTCAATTCAAAAGATTTATGTATGATAAGACACCTTCCGAAGCTTATCGAGGCTGGTCTTAGTTCCTTAAAAATCGAAGGCAGAACAAAGAGCATTTTTTATACCGCAGCAGTGACAGGAGCATATCGTAAAGCCATCGATGCCTATATGAAGGAAGGGTACAACTGGGTTTTTCGGGATGAATGGCTCAAAGAAATAGGTAAAGCCAGCCACAGGCTGTATACCACAGGGTTCTATTTCGGGAAACCAGGTGCGGAGGATCAAAACTATGACAGCAGCCAATATATAAGGGACTACGATTTTACCGGGCTGGTTAAGAGCTACGACTCTTCATCACAGCTTGCAACAGTGGAACAGCGCAATAAGATGTCTGTGGGAGACGAAATAGAAATATCGGGGCCGGGCATCGAACCATTTTTACAAACCCTGGATTTTATGACAGATGAGAACGGAATCCCGATTGAAGATGCGCCGCATGCTCAGCAAATCCTGAAAATCAGGGTAAAACAGCCGGTTTCAGAAAATTATATGGTTTCCATACCCAAATAGTGGTATAATATTTAAACTCCGATATAAAAAATGACAAAGAGCACCAAAGAGGAGGAAATTTAATGGTCACTGACCCCGATCCGAGTATATCAGTCGGTTTACAGCTGTTGTTTCTGGCTTTTTTGATTCTGATAAATGCTTACTTTGCATCGGCAGAGATGGCGATCGTATCGGTTAATAGAAATAAAGTAAAAGTATTGGCTCAAGAAGGCGATTTCAAAGCCAAGCTCATTCTTGATTTTTTGGAAAATCCTAACAGGTTTTTGTCGACGATACAGGTAGCGATAACATTGGCCGGTTTCCTGGCAAGCGCATCTGCCGCTACGGGAATGGCGGATGATATCGCTGTTTTCCTTATGAAGCTCCACATCCCTTATCCGACCCAAGCAGCGGTTGTTTTAGTGACTGTCATGCTTTCATATTTTACCCTGGTATTTGGGGAATTATATCCGAAGAGGATGGCATTACAGCATTCTCTTAAAATTGCCCGATTCACGGTGGGATCTATTATTTTCATTTCAAAAATAACTGCTCCCTTTGTCTGGCTGCTTTCAGCATCGGTCACAATGCTTCTGAAAATAACAAGGCAGCAAACTGTCAATGAACAGGACGGCTTTTCGGAAGATGAGGTAAAATCCATGGTCGAAGTCGGCCAGGAAACAGGGTTCTTAAAGGAAGAAGGGGCAAAAATGATAAACAGCATTTTTGCCTTTGACGATAAACTGGCATATGAGGTTATGACACCCCGTACCGATGTTTTTACAATTGATATCGAAGACCCTCAGGAGGAATACATCAATGAGTTGATGGAATTGAGATATTCCCGAATACCGGTCTTTGAGGATGACAGCGATAATATCATAGGGATTTTGAATATAAAAGACTATTTAATAGCTGCCTGGTCCAACGGTTTTGAGAATATTAACATCAGAGATATTCTGAGAAAACCGTATTTTGTGCCGGAAAGCAAAAATATAGATGACCTTTTTAGAGATCTGCAAAATAGCAAGCAGCATATTGCGATCCTCATAGATGAATACGGTGGATTTTCCGGTATAGTTACCATGGAGGATCTGGTGGAAGAAATAATGGGCGATATCGCTGATGAATTCGACGATGCGGAGGAATACCTGACGAAATTGGATGATAATACCTACATCCTGGACGGTTTGATTTCATTGTATGATTTAAACGATTACCTTGACCTGCAGCTGGAGTCTGAAAACAGTGAGACGTTAGGGGGCTTCCTTCTGGAAAAATTGGGAGAAATACCCGAAGAAAACCTGGCCGAATATCCGGTGATAGAGGCAGACAATCTCTGCTTCAAGATAGAAGCTGTTAACGACAGGAGGATCGAGAAAGTAAAATTGAGCATTACTCCAAAAAAAGAAGACTCAGAAGAATAATAAAAATAACAGACTAAAAAAATGCCTTGCAAAAGAGGCATTTTTTTATTGAGACAGACTTTCAAGCTTTTGAATATTTCATTATGTACAAGCATAGAGTGGTATCGGAGGTAAGTTTATGGGAGGAATAGAGCAGTTATTGGCCAAGCTGCCTTTAGAAATGCGGCAGGCTATCCTTTCCGCCGATATTCCGGAAAAAGATTGTATTGAAGAGATAAGGATAAGGATAGGAAGTCCTGTTATGCTTATTCACGGAGGCAGGGAGCATCGCTTGAACGGGAAATACGGACAGCCTGCAGAAAGCAAATTGATACAGGATATCTTTAATTCCATTATGGATCATTCCGCATATGCTTATCAGGACGAACTGTCAAAGGGCTATATCACTATCGAAGGAGGCCATAGGGTAGGAGTGTGCGGCAAGGTGATAATGGAAGCCGGAAGCATAAAAGCGATGAAAGATATTTCATCATTAAACCTGCGCAGGAGCCGTGAAATCATAGGTATATCCGATGCCTTGCTGCCATGCCTGTTTGATGGGAGCGGAAGTTTCCTCCACACGATCATTGTTTCGCCGCCTATGTGCGGTAAAACCACATTGCTGAGAGATCTCATACGCAATCTCAGCCGTAACGGCTTTAGGGTAGGAGTCTGCGATGAAAGATCTGAAATAGCAGGTTGTTATCGGGGCATCCCAAGTTTTGATCTGGGAGACCGCACCGATATTATGGATGGCTGCCCGAAAGGAGAGGGGATGCTGATGTTGATCCGAGGGATGTCGCCGGAGATAATCGCTACCGATGAGATCGGGAAACCCGGAGATCTTGTCGGCATAGAAGGAGCTTTATGTTCCGGCGTTGGATTATTGACGACGATACACGGGAAAGAGTTCGCAGAATTGATCGGCTCTTCCATCGGCAATCTTGTAAGCAAAGGCGTATTCAAAAGAATGATTTATCTTTCCAACAAGCCGAAAATAGGAACAATTACAGCTATTACCGACGAAGTAAATAAAAGGCTTTTATGACATTTACGTTTTATCTCGATACATGAGCAGACAGTCATAGAATCTTGTCCAAAGAATATATATGTATTGCGGAGGCGGTGATGCTTGGTTTGATTTTATACTTAACCATATTGATAACAGCTGCCGGAGCCGGATATATGGCGGCAAGAACTTATGAAAACAGGGTGATCCATCTTGAGGATCTGATCCTGGTTTTAAAAATCTTACGGTCCGAAATGGAATACAGAAATGACCCGCTGCCTGAGCTTATGGAACGAATAGCACGAAGGATGACAGGAAAAGCCGGGGATTTTTTAAACGCAGTCTGCAGTTTTTTAAAAGGCGACGACCGTTATGATTTTTATGACAGCTGGAAAGAGGCAGTTAATAAGATTTACGGTGAGAGTGCCCTTGCGGAATCCGATCGTTCGATTCTATCAAGAGCAGGCATCGAACTGGGGAAAACTGATATGTCAAATCAGCTGGCTTTGTTCGCCCACCTTTTCGACAGACTTGAAGAACAAAAAAAAGAAGCGGACGAAGAGCGAAGGATAAAAAGCAGGATCTGCCGTACTCTCGGGATCTCATTGGGAGTGCTTGCGGTCATCGTGTTGCTATAGGAGAAGAATAAGATGGATTTTGATGTGGATATTATTTTCAAGATCGCAGCGATCGGGATCATCGTTGCAGTGCTAAACCAAGTCCTGATAAGAGCCGGACGTGAAGATCAGGCTATGATGACCACTCTTGCAGGCATAATAGTAGTGCTGATCATTATTATTCAAATGGTAAATGAGTTTTTTATAACAGTAAAAACCATGTTTAGGCTTTAAAAATGGACATCTTCCAAATTGCCGCCATTGCTTTATGCGGAGTGGTCACAGTATCTTTAATAAGGGAATACAAGCCTGAGGCCGCTATTTATATCGTTATAGCCACTGTTCTAATAATTTTCGGATTCATTCTCCACCAACTGGCTTCAGTCTTCGAATTCCTTCGAACGGTTTATGACAAGGTCAGCTACAGCAAAGCCTTTTTCCCTATTTTACTTAAAGTTCTGGCAGTGGCTTATATCGCCGATTTTGTTGCACAGGTCTGCAAAGATTCAGGAGAAGAAGCTATAGGGGGGAAAGTCGAACTGGCCGGGAAAGTGATTATTTTTTATATTGCGGTCCCTGTGATGATGTCGGTATTGGAAACATTGACGAGGCTTTTAAAAGGTTAAAGGACAAATGGATTACAGAAATATCATTAACGAACAATTAGAATCCATGAATCTGGAGGCTCTGGAAGAGTTGGCAGGCAGAGGGAATATGCTGTTTTTAAATGATCTCAGTGTCTCTGAGATCATTTCCCGGCTGATCGAGGGGAAACCGCTTTTCAACTTTGATAGCATTACAGAATCGATTATTAATCTTTTTTTCAAAGAGTTTTCTTCCAGTGTATCTCTGGGGATACAGATAATAGCCGTCTGTATTATCATGGCTTTGATGACACATCTTTGTTCTGCCTTTGGAAGCAGCGCCGCATCATCTATAGGAATGATGGTCTGCAGTTGTACCGTGGTGGCCATGTGTCTTTTTAATTTCAGGGATATTTATTCGCTTTGCGAAAACAGTGTTACTAATATGGCTACATTTATGCAGGTTTTAATACCGGTTCTGTTACCTTTGATACTTTCCATG
>JAKJCD010000260.1:0-271 GCA_022706625.1 Bacillota bacterium
GGATGCGACGGAAGCACGCCGCGCGGAGCGTTCCGAGAGCAACAGCTCGAGCAAAATATAATGCGCAACTTGGAGACATAACATCGTTATGTCTAGCGAGGCGAGGGAATACAAGCGGAACGCTTGTGCGCGTCATGTCAAGGCGCCTTACGTGACGCGCCGAGCCGAGCGACACGCGGAGCATATTGGATAGAACAGCGTCTGGGATGACCGACGTCGAAGATGTTGGTCAGGCCAAGCGCTGAAACATCATAAGAAAAAGATATGGCGC
>JAKJCD010000260.1:359-639 GCA_022706625.1 Bacillota bacterium
TAAACCACCCAGGCAGTACGACAAAATAAAATCAGCATCACCCGACGGAGCGCTTAGCGGCATGGAGCGAGCGGGAGTGCACGGAGCTATGCGACAGTGCTTCCCGCGAGCGCAATGCCGTCAGGCGCGGGATAGCAGGGACGTAACGCGAATAGCAAGACTACACCAAGGCACGATGCGAAATCACGGAGCGGCCTGCCGCGTAGTGACTTGCGCATGGTGCTGCGCTCTCGGCACGGACGAGCGAAGGCGCGAGGCTTGCTGCGCCGAGCGTAACGCG
>JAKJCD010000260.1:649-899 GCA_022706625.1 Bacillota bacterium
TGACTGAGCGGGGCAGCAAGGGCGCAACGAAGTAATAAGCATAGCTCATGGCTTCTTGGCAAGCGAGATCGCCGCCCTGCGAGGAACGAGCGGGCGGCGGGCGAGCAAGAACAAGACGGGACGGGTACCCGGGGGGTATTTATTCTCAGTTTCTTTATATAGAGATAGTAACCCCGCTTACAAAACGCACCAATTTTTTTCAAAATTCAGGAATTTTGGGGGCTGGCGGCTTTGCGCGTGGCGCAAGATC
>JAKJCD010000261.1 GCA_022706625.1 Bacillota bacterium
CGAATGAGGGCATAAACCTGTTTATCATTGATATTAAGATATTTGGCCACTTCTTTGGTGGTCATAAGCTCGGCCGACATCGGGAAAACCTTTCTCCGGCAAGGACCGGCGCATTTTCCGTAGTTGCCTGCAGGCGCGGCTCGGGACCGAGGAGCATACCCGCCACACCTCGGCAATCGGCGATCTTATATGGAATTTTGCATGGGAATGTCAAGACAAAAAGCAACGATAAGCGATTGATTCTGACAAATAATTCCATTAAATAACCGTCCTGCATGGTCGCGATCGCCGATGGCGGTCCCCCGCGTTCCCAATTGCGGGCAGAAAGAGGCGCGACGTTTTTTCCCTTCATATTTTCCGAAAGATCGTTTAAGAGAAGCGACGGAGTCGCACGAGGCCGGACAGAACGGCAAACTAACTCCCATGCCCGGCGCGGGCATAACGAAAGATGAAAATATCCGGCTATTTGTGGACATTTTCATATAAAGGGACACAAGTTTCGGAAAGGGCACATGACCATGATCGAGTTCTACAAGATGAGCGGCAGCGGCAATGATTTCATCCTTATCGACAATCGCCGGCGCCGGGTGGAGGAGCGGCTGGGCGCCGGGTCCGTAATGGAGTTCGTCCAGGCGGTCTGCACCCCCAGGATTTCTCTGGGCGCCGACGGCCTCATCCTGATCCAGGAATCCGCCCGGGCCGATTTCTCCTGGCGTTTCTTCAACGCCGACGGATCGGAGGTGGAGATGTGCGGCAACGGGGGTCGCTGTGCGGCCCGCTTCGCCTTCCTCCTGGGGATCGCCCCGGAACGGATGTCCTTCGAAACGGGGGCGGGGATCATCGACGCCGAGGTTCGGGATAACATCGTCAAGCTTAGGTTGACGGACCCCGGCGATC
>JAKJCD010000262.1:0-253 GCA_022706625.1 Bacillota bacterium
ATGAACCAACGTAAGTATATCCAAGTTTTTTTGCTAATCCAATGGATTTCGGGTTTGCAGCATCCCAAAGCCGCAGCATTTCTTTAAACGGATTTCTTTCAAAAAGTTCTATAATTTTAGATCTTATATTTGGGTTTAGTTCGCCTAACTCGAACATTACAATTTGATGGCAAATTATGCGCGATTGCAAGGTGGTTTTTACTTGTTAAAAAAATGATGCTTCAGCCGTGGAGCTTGACTTTTGAATATGATT
>JAKJCD010000262.1:356-601 GCA_022706625.1 Bacillota bacterium
GTAGAAGATATCTTTGTACATTGTTTTGTGTGTGGGTTTTAAAAATGAATATATCAAAAGCTATGAAGAGAAAAAGTAACATTGTTCAAAGGCTAACAGAGAGTTGCCGGGTGGTGAGAGGCGCAAGAACTACAATGTGAATACATCTTGGAGTTTCATGTCGAGGAAACAACTGATTTAATTGATAATGACGGAAGGCACCGTTATATGCTATAGTATGAGATAACATACTTACGGAGATATGC
>JAKJCD010000262.1:641-896 GCA_022706625.1 Bacillota bacterium
GTGGTAACACGAGATAAACTCGTCCTTTTGAATTGGGGACGAGTTTTTTTATGTGTTTTGATGAAAGGAGTATTTGCAATGTTTTTTAAGGTTGAAAAAGAATTGCTTGAAGTTGGTTCTGGTCTGTATACAGGTGTTGTTGTGGCAAGAGGTCTTAATAATGCTGTTGAAAATTCTCAAATTAGTGAACTTCTACAAAATGAAGTGCGCAGAGCATTTTCAGATTTTGAAAATAAGGCGATTAAAGAGGTTAAG
>JAKJCD010000263.1:0-268 GCA_022706625.1 Bacillota bacterium
GTTTATATCTTTTTGATGATGGTAACGAGCTGGTTTTTTGTGCTTTGGTTTGCTGCATTTTTGTTACCGGTGCTTCTATCGGATCTGGTCTATATGCACTTTGCGTTGCGCATCCAGAAACAAATAACAGGATTAAGCACATTATAATAATCATTTGTTTTTGCATAAATCCAGTCCTCCTTAAGCCTCTATCGATTATTTAGAATATTTTGTATACTTTAACGTTGATATTTTTGTGTCAAAAGTCAAAGGCGTAAGAATATAGGAG
>JAKJCD010000263.1:337-874 GCA_022706625.1 Bacillota bacterium
TTATAAACACGATAGGCAATCTGTTTGTTCAGGAAGTACTTCGTAGAAAAAGAAACCATTGATGTTTAAATTTTCTGGCACTAGCAAACGTGTATCATCCTACAATGTAGCAATATCATTATGTCCGTTAATGTGTTTCTTTCCAATTGAAAGGTTCAACGTGGAGCTGTGACGCGGGAAACGTGCCTTCGTTTTTCCGTCGA
The DNA here is from genome assembly GCA_022706625.1 of Bacillota bacterium. GTDB lineage: Bacteria > Bacillota > Clostridia > Peptostreptococcales > Anaerovoracaceae > UBA1426. The sequence continues at coordinate 541 of JAKJCD010000263.1, forward strand.
TTCTTCAGCGATTTGTTATGCAATTTTTTATATTTTTAGGCTGTAAACTCCAACCAATTTGGAAAGTATAATGCACCATGCACAAGCACTTCTGGAAATGGATTATCACTCATTTCACCAGTCCAGTACCGTGATGCACGCTCCTGCCATTGATTTTGAGAACAGTTTAACCAAATTGTATCTGCTCGGAAAAAATTTGCCTCCTTGATTATTCTGCATTCATGAACTACTTTGGGTTCGTTTTGAAACCATTCTGCTTGGGCTCTTTCCACCAAGCTATATTCATCAAAAACATATAAAGTTTTGATTCTTGGAGGGAGTTGAGGAAAATTTT
>JAKJCD010000264.1:0-270 GCA_022706625.1 Bacillota bacterium
GCTAAATATTTCATTAATGATTTTGAGAAAACAGGTGCATTAGAAAGAGGAATAGTATTTCTTAATCTTGCTTCAGATCCATCAATTGAAAGGCTTATTGTTCCAAGAATAGCATTAACAACTGCAGAATTTTTGGCATTTACTTATGACATGCATCTTCTGGTAATTATGACAGATATGACAAATTATTGTGAAGCTTTAAGAGAGATAGGATCTGCTAGGGAAGAAGTCCCTGGGAGAAGGGGATATCCAGGTTACATGTATACTGAT
>JAKJCD010000264.1:280-870 GCA_022706625.1 Bacillota bacterium
AAGAATTCAAGACAAAAATGGTTCAGTAACCCAAGTCCCAATACTTACAATGCCTGGTGATGATATTACTCATCCAATCCCTGATTTATCTGGTTATATCACTGAAGGACAGATCATAGTATCCAGAGATCTTCAAAGAAAAGGTATATACCCCCCAATCGACGTTTTACCTTCTCTATCTAGACTAATGAGTAAAGGAATAGGGAAAGGAAGAACACGTGAAGACCATAAATCTGTATCTGATCAACTTTATGCAGCATATGCGGAAGGAAAAGATCTTAGAGGACTTGTATCTATAGTTGGAAAAGAGTCACTTTCCGAATCTGATAAACTCTTCTTAGAGTTTGCCGATGCATTTGAAAAAAAATATGTAGCTCAAAAAACAAATGAAAATAGAAAAATAGAAGATTCTCTAGATTTAGCATGGGAAATACTATCTAAGCTTCCTGAAGAAAAACTGCTTAGAGTAAGCGATGAACTAATAGAAAAGTACATGAGGCGATTTAAGAATGCCCCAAATAAAACCGACGAGATCTGAACTAATAAAACTTCAAAGGAAAATTAAACTTTCCAAAACAGGTTATACCATA
>JAKJCD010000265.1:0-243 GCA_022706625.1 Bacillota bacterium
TCAAAGCCTTCCTAAAGGCACTATTATAACTAAGCGGATAAAAGGACAACTATATCCTTATTTATGCTATAGAGATGGATTAAAGGTAAGAACTGTATATTTGAAGCAGGAGGGTGCCAAGCTTGAGATTTTAAAGGAACAAATAACCCAACGCAGGCAATATGAAAGGATCCTCAAGGAAATCAGAAAAGATCTGAAAATAACAAGAAAGATAATCAAATGATGAATAAGCAGGAGTAACTT
>JAKJCD010000265.1:319-870 GCA_022706625.1 Bacillota bacterium
CATATTAGAGCATGTTGTTGTCATAGACAGTTGGGCAGAATATATTTATGAATCAACATACTTTCAGGATTTTGAATCAAATTTTGGTGCGCCCGGCGGGATTCGAACCCACGGCCTTCTGATTCGTAGTCAGGCACTCTATCCAGCTGAGCTACGGGCGCATTCTTAAATTTGAAGTTCATTTTTCATTATAGTATGCAATTAATTTTTAGTCAATGTTATTATACAGGCCTTTTAGTAATTAATACTTACTCCATCTACCGCCAAATCCTTGATCCAAAGAAATTTTCTAAGAAATATGTGAAGTTTTTCATTTCTGACTTTAATACCCTTTCTAATGTATACACTGGTCCCATTAATGTTATAAAAGTCATAGCCTTCGACTTTTTCCGGCTTCCCCAATTGAACCATCGGGCTTTGCACGGAGCATCAGCCTCCGCTTGCCGAGTGTACATAAAGCGCTATCGAATTGTCTTTGGAATGCTTGTTAATATATTCCGCAGCATCCTTATCAATTATTATATCCAAATATTTCACCCTTTCCAGCTGTT
>JAKJCD010000266.1:0-497 GCA_022706625.1 Bacillota bacterium
TGCTGTCGAAGCTGGCGATCTGGTGCTGCTCGCTGCGGCCGATGAACCCCCGCTCGGCATCGTCGAAATCCTGGGTGTCCGACAGGGGCAGATGAGCCGAGGAGGCCTCGATCGATGCGCGGGTGGCCGGGGTGGCAGTCATGGGGAGAGGCTAGATCAAGAACGGGCGGAATCGCCGGGTTTGTGGTCCGTGCTGGCCCTGCCCGGACGCGCGCATCGACCGGTGCCGGACAGAGTGGCGTAGGTTCACCGCGCCGAGATTCTCAGTGCTGTCGAAGCGGACGACAAAGCCCCAGGTCAGCAAACCTGGGGCTTTGGTGCGCGAGGGGGGAGTTGAACCCCCACGCCCTTGCGGGCACACGGACCTGAACCGTGCGCGTCTGCCTATTCCGCCACCCGCGCGCTCTGTCCAAGACTACATCACAGGTTCTCGCCGACGTTCAGGTGCATGCGTAGGGGTTCCAGTGGCAGAACTTGCGGTTCGGCGGCCAGAACTC
>JAKJCD010000266.1:507-849 GCA_022706625.1 Bacillota bacterium
GGTTCGGAGGCACGGTGCTTGTCCTGACCGTCGGGACCGCTGAACCACTCGAACAGCCAGACCGCGTTCTCCTCCTGCGGATCCAGGCACATGACGAACGCCTCGGTCTGCGGTTCGGCGTCTGCGAGTTCGTCGGCGTACCGGTGCAACGCGTCGAGCAGTGCGGGACGTCGGCCGGGTTGTGCCATGAGCCGCACCATCAATCCCGTGCGACCGGGCAACAGGTCCTGGAGGGGATGGCTCACGAAGGGGAGCCTACCCGTCTAGAGTTCCCGCGCGGCGGGACCGTGCCAGAGGTCCGCCGGGGTGTAGACGCGCAGGTTGCCCGCTTTGCCGGGGAAT
>JAKJCD010000267.1 GCA_022706625.1 Bacillota bacterium
GTTTATCCTGAGGCCTGAACTCAATTTCTCCAAAGCCTTGGTCTGGTTGGTCGCATTAATACCTAATTGCCTGTGGGCATTCAATGCCATAATGTTATTGTTGATTCTCATAATTTTTCCTCCTTGATTTTTTTAATCAGCCGGATTCCTTTCCGGCATTATACTTATAGAATCAGATTACTGCCCGGACCCTCATTTGAGTAAACTGTATTCTACTGTAACAGTGAAAGAACGCTCTGAGGCGCCTGGTTAGCCTGTGCCAGCATAGCTGTGGCTGCCTGGTTGAGGATGTTGTTCTTTGTGAACTCCATCATCTCCTTGGCCATATCCACGTCCCTTATACGGGATTCGGCAGCGGTCAGGTTTTCAGTAGTTGTTCCCAGATTGTTGACCGTATGCTCAAGTCTGTTCTGGTATGCTCCAAGCTGTGCCCTTGCTGTTGTCAATGTTGCTGTATCTGCATCGGTGATTGAAGACATTTTCGACCCAAGGTCTATCATTTCCAGAGTCATCGTATCCCCGCTGGCATGGTTGATTTGGACAGAAATCGAAGTTACGGTGCCATCCAACAGTTTCTTGTCGTTGAAGGAAGTCTTGTCCTCTATATTGCCAATTTCAGTGATCAATGCTTCCAGTTCTTCATCAATATTGGAAGTATCGTTTGAGTTATATGTTCCGTTTGCCTTCTGAACTGCCAGTTCCTTCATACGAACGAGCATCGAGCTTACTTCATTCAAAGCACCTTCAGCAGTCTGGATCAGTGATATACCATCCTGGGCATTCTTCTGAGCCTGCTGCAGACCTCTGATCTGGCCTCTCATTTTTTCGGATATGGACAACCCTG
>JAKJCD010000268.1 GCA_022706625.1 Bacillota bacterium
GGCGCCGGGGGCCGCCCTCCCCTTCGCCGCCGAGACCGCCGTTCCCATCCAACGGCGAAATCTCGAAAACGAAGGGATAAAGGCATCGCGAAGTCAGGAGGCAATCCGTACAGGTCCGGCGGCGCAGGGCGCAGACCACGGAACGGAGGGCATGGCCGAAGACCCCCCGGAACGTCGAGCCCTTGTACTCGGGCAAACGCGCCTCATCCAGGAAACGGGCGGAAAAACAATAAGAACCGAAGCGCATAATTCCTCCCCGCGGTTGGTTTGGATGGTGATCCCTCGCTTGCGTTTGCACCCTTATATAGAAATGTCGGCAGGGGTGTCAACGGGAAACTGGTCTTCATGCTCCGGGAGGCGGGCAGAGATAATTATTGGCAAGGCGCTGGGGGACAATTTCCGTTCATTCGACTAATCATCATGCCCGTTCCGGGCACAACGAAAGATTAAAATATCCGGCTATTTGTGGACATTTTCATATAAAGGCGAACCACGGCAAGAAACTAAACAATGATCAGTTCCTCCTCTTCCCGGAGGGCGCCGAGGCCGCTCACCTCCACGTGCCCCCGGCAGCGCCCGCAGAGGAAATAGTACGGACGCTGTCCTCCTCCCGGTCGATGAGTTTTTCCAGGGCGTCCTTCATCTTCAGGTAGTTGCGGTCGTCCAGTTCGCATTCGAAGACGCTCTTCTGGACCCGGTTCCCGAAGCCAACCAGGGTCTTGGCGATTTTGTTCCGCCGCTTATCGGCCACCACGTCATAGGAAACAACCACAAACATCCGCACCTCCTGTCGCAGCCCGCCCCCTACTCTCCTCTCCATACGCCGCTATCGCAACGTCAATA
>JAKJCD010000269.1:0-288 GCA_022706625.1 Bacillota bacterium
TTCTTTGATGGCTACTTTTTTTCTGTTGTTCATGTTTAGCCCTACTATGATTTGGGCCGATATACCGAGAAGGAATCCAAGAATAACAAGTAATATCTTAGTCATCAACTCATCCATCAATCATTTACTCTCTATCATTGGTTGCTGGTTTAAAGATTGATAACCTCGTAAAAAGTCAAAATTCGCCGATTTGAGCTTTGTAACTTGCTGTAATTATTAGGTGCGAATTTTCAAAAAAGGCCATTTTCCGACTTTTTACGAGCACATCAAGATTAACGGCTAAAATAT
>JAKJCD010000269.1:298-824 GCA_022706625.1 Bacillota bacterium
GGTCTCAAGCCGTTAATTGAGGAGTACATAATATATTATTGTACCACATCCTGGCAAAATAATCATGACCAAAAGTTAGCAACTTTCTCCCCGCATTCATTGCCCTGGCAGAATCAGCCACCCCTCGCTTTGTATTTGGAAGAGATAATCACGACAGTGCTGAAAAATCAATCCATCAGAAGGATAAGTGGAAATAACTATCATCGCAACATACTGCTATTTATCGTAGATAATCCTCGGCAAATTTCTATTGACATATACATGAACATAGTCATATCATTAAATAAAATCAAGATAATTAAATATATAAGGGAGACCATCATCATGACTAAATCAGACCTTATCGCATCTCTGGCCGCTAAAGAAAACCTTACCGATAAACAAGCAACGGACGTCATCAAGCTGATCTTCGATGGATTTGCTGGTACACTGAAAAATAATGGCAGGATAGAAATCAGGGGATATGGCAGTTTTTCTGTTCGGGAATACGAATCTTACACAGGCAGGAATCCCAGGACAGGCAAGA
>JAKJCD010000026.1:0-8280 GCA_022706625.1 Bacillota bacterium
TGCGACAACCAGGGACTTTCCTCTCCCCCGAAGCAGCTCAACGGTTTTCTCCGCATCCTGCGTGAACAACAGAGGCAGCCTGAAAAGAGAGCCGGCGGCGGAACGCACCGTTTTAGGGCTGTAAAGGTCTACCGTGCCCTTTACGGCCACGATACCATGATAGCCTGCTGCCTCAGCCGTTCGCAGCATGGTGCCCGCATTGCCCGGGTCCTGTATCCGGTCCAAAACCAGAATGTTCCCACACCCGTCTTTTTCACATGCGGCGAAGAATTCGTCCTGATCCCATACTTTGTATCTTACCATAGCTGCCAGGCCCTGCGGGGTCTCGGTATCCGCCAGTTTGTCAAAAATGCTTTCTTCTACCGTTATGGCCTTTACATTTGCTTTTAATGCTTTCGCAATAAGCGATTTTAACAACTCATTGGTTGTCGACATATATGCCGATCCTCTGATCAGTAATGTATCGATCCCCCCCGCTGAGTCAAGAGCCTCTTCGCATAGATGAAGCCCTTCCACGAGATAAAGTCCTTCCTTTTCGCGACCTTTATGGTGCCTGAGGCTCATTGCTGTCCTGATAATCGGGTTTTCAGCTGATGTTATATACTTCATGGCTTCCTGTGCATAAAACAGAAGCCGGTGGTTCCCCGGCTTCTGTTCCGCATCTATCCTGCTAATAGTTTTTGTTCTTATATTTCTCCAAAAATGGTGGTATTGTGAAGTCGGTATTATATTTTCTTTCAAACTCATGTTCTTCCGGTTCTACGGTATCACTGTCTTTTTCTTCGGAATTCAGAGAGCTCTCTTGATTTTTATCGCTATAAGAATTGCTTGGACGTATAATATCCCTGTTTCCACCGGAGATACGATCCGTGCCCTTGTCTTCAAACCCGGTCGCTATGACGGTGATCACGATCTCATCCTGCAGCTCTTCTTTGACGGATGCTCCAAAAATCACGATAGCATCTTTATCAGCGGATTTTTCGATCTGATCTGCCGCTTCATTGACCTCCAGCATGCCAAGATCGTAACCGCCCATGATATTCAGCAGTATAGCCTTAGCTCCGGCAATGCTTGTTTCCAGCAGCGGACTCTCGATGGCATTTTTGATCGCTTCCTGCACTCTTTTTTCACCCTTGCCACGACCGACGCCCATATGTGCGATCCCTCTGTCGTTCATCACAGTCCGTACATCGGCAAAATCTAGGTTTAGCTATCAGATCCGAAATGCCCTGCACTCCCTGCTTAAGAACCTCATCCGCCATGGAGAAGGCTTCCAGCATCGTGGTATTCTTCTCAGATATTTGAAGCAGTTTGTCGTTAGGCACGACTACCAGCGAATCCACATATTTTTTGAGGAATTTTATGCCTAACTCGGCATGATCTCTTCTTTTCTTTCCCTCAAAGGTAAAAGGCCTGGTAACAACTCCGACGGTAAGGATACCGGCATCTTTAGCGGCCTTGGCAATGATGGGTGCAGCCCCGGTCCCCGTGCCCCCTCCCATCCCTGCAGTTATAAATACCATATCCGATCCGGAAAGGAATTTGCTGAGATCCTCAATGTTTTCTTCAGCCGCCTTCTGGCCGACCTCCGGATTCGCCCCGGCCCCTAAACCCTTTGTCAGTTTTTCCCCGATCTGGATTTTGGTCTCCGCTTTTGAAAGGGACAACGCCTGCTTGTCCGTATTAATCGCAATAAAAGTGATGCCCTTTAATCCGGCGTCTATCATGCGGTTGACAGCGTTGCTTCCACCACCGCCAATGCCTATAACTTTTATCTGTGCATTTTTTTCTTCGTTCACTTCAAACTGGAGCATAATACCTTGACCTCCTGAAGAGCAAAACTGCAAAGCAATTGTGCCTCTGATAGAATGTTACACCAATTATAGCATAGTTGCTTTATCTGTGCATCTATTAATTGCGGACATCTCACTCTTTTTTAATACAATACCTTTCGATCAGGATGCGTCGAATGACTGCCAGGTTTTGGAACAGCCGGCCCCCGAAGACAAAGATGACTGCATAGTAAAGAGGCAATCCCAGACGGTCTCCAAGATACACCAAGGCGGCAGCAAGGACGGCATTAGCCAAAAATCCGCTGATGAATATCAAGTTATTATATTTCCCCTCCATATCTGCCCGGATAGCTCCTAACAAAGAGTCCATTGCGGCAAGCAAGCCCATGGAAATATAAAATGAAAACTGAGACGGATAGGAAACGTCAAATACGACCCCCATGAGGATCCCGGCAAGAAGCCCTAAGGACATGGCTATGATCAAATGGTTTCACCTTCCTTTATCCTGTCGGCAGGGACAGGACTACATATTTGGATGTTCTATCTTCTGTATACGCTGGGATCTTGATATCATCAAGGATCGTCACCTTGAAAAAAAGACCCCATTCTTTCAAATCCATCCCGTATCCGCCGGGACCTATCAATGCCGCCGACATTCGAGAACCGTCGCCGATGGCATTTATTCGGAAAGGCTTTCCGTAAAACCGTCCGTTGATGCGCACCGTATACCCCGAGCAAGTAATGGAGGAACTGTCAATGATCCTCTGTCCGTTAACGGAGATCATCTCTGCTCCCGCCGCTTTCAACTCATTGATAACGATCAGAAGATCCAAATCATGGACCAAAATATCATTTGGGTTTTCCCAGGGCTCCAAATCTCTGGTCCCGTCATCGATGAGCACTTCGACGCCGGGCCCCTGCGCATCGACAAACCCACCCGAGAGGCTGTATAATTGCAGATCCTGAAATAGCTTAGCCTCAACCTCCCGGCCCACATCCTCATCGGCTGCTTTAAGTGCCTGCAGCTCCTGCAATTCGATCTTGCCTTCATCGATCAGCTTGGCCAGATTCGCCATATCCTGTCGCTCACCTTCTATTGTCACCTTATAATCCTCCAGTACCCTGGGAGATACAAAAAGGTGCCTTCCGTTGACGACCCTGGTCAATTCTATAGAAGAGCTGCCCACGAAGAAGCATAATATAAAAACCAAAAAGGCTTTCATTTTCATCTTGATGCCCCTAACATTATTCAGCTACTGGGTTTTCTACCGGTTTCGCATACAGATATCGAAGAACGCCGTTATATCTTTGTATCTCGATTTCATCCTGCTTTGCAATAGAGACCTGCAGCCCGTAATTATTGCGCATGATTTCAATGATCCCGAATCTGATGGTCAGGGTGCCTTCAATGGTTTCCGGATTCCCGATGGCTTTAATGGTGTATGGAGGAGCGGTGGGAACGGTATTGATGTTAACATTGTCCCCCGCCAGACTGATTTCCGTTTTGGCGATTATCCGCTGACCGTTGATGGAAATTGCTTCTGCTCCCGCATCTTTAAGCTTGTTTACAAGAGACAGCAGCAAATCAGACCTGATCATGATCGTGCTGTAACCATCTCCCGGATTATCTTCGGTAGGAACAGGATCATCTATGGTAATGATTACTCCGGGGCCTTTCACATCCAGTACGCCGGAGCCCATCCTGTATCGTTCCAAATCTTTCATGGCAGCCTGAAGAAGCGCATCTTCGCTTATGCTTTGCTCTTCGATCTCCTTGAGCCTCTGTTCCAGCTCCAGATACTCCGCCATGATCAGTTCTTTTTCACTGCGAACTTCTTTTAGCTGGCGTTCAAGTGCACTTGCCTGGGCATATGTGACCAGGCCCCCCTGATCCGAAGCATCGGAGGTATTGAGCTGGATAGATATTATCAATCCGATAAGAAGCGCCAGTGCAAAGATCACCGGGACTCCGCCTTTGTTTTGCATAACAGTATCCTTTTCCGTTCCAGGTTTACTCTACTAAAGCGCTGAAGGAAAAATAGCCGTCTCCGCCTACTTTTATAACTCCTCTTTCGATACCCTGGACAAATAAATCATACAACACATCCTTTAACTCGTCCATGCTTTTCAGTATGTTTTCCGGACTTCCCTTGCAAATCAGATTATCGTAAATGTAGACGTTTACTAAAATACCGGAAAAAACAATCTTTTTAAAAAACAGTTCGTTTTCTTCCATACTTTTCAATATATCGAGAGAGTCCGACAGCATCGATTCTTTTTCTGTCTCTAAAAGCGTGCCGGTTTGGATGTTGGTTAAAGTCATACCCGTAAGCATGGTCAATGCCGGCGGCTCCTTTGCATGCCGCAGGATCATCCCTTCTTTATCAATGACGATATAGCTTTCACCATATGGCACCGATGCAGTCTCCTTTCGCTCTGCTACAGTAATCACCAGTTCATCCGGAAGCTTCTTTGATATCCTCGCATTCTTAATATACGGATCATTTAAGAGCTTGTCCTTCATTTCGCTGACGGAGGTTTTGAAGAGATTCCCTCCTATATCCGGTTTCGCAATGCTTATGATCTCCGAGGCTGTATAGTGTTCGTTATCCCTAACCGTAAGCTTCTGTATTTCAAACAAAGAAGAAGTTAAAAAAAAGTAGATCCCCGTTCCCATGGCAATGAGTAAAATAAGCCTTAATAAATAATGCTTTTTTCTTCGTTTTTTCTTTTTAACATTATTACCCTTCATTTTGTCCGACCTTCTGCTTCAGTTCACTGTTTTCCGCTTTCCTTAGTTGTTTTCGTCCTCACTATTTGAGCGCCGAGACCGCCAAGGATATCCTCGAGTCTTTCGTATCCCCTGTCGATATGGCTGATATTATCAACGATAGTACTCCCCTCCGCCGCAAGACCGGCAATGACTAACGAAGCTCCGCCTCTTAAATCCGCCGCTGTTACTCTGCAGCCCCTCAGCCTGCTTACGCCCTTTATCGTTGCCGTCCTTCCATTAATTATGATGTCCGCCCCCATCTTATTCAGTTCCGCAACATGTTTAAACCTATTTTCGAAGATCGATTCCGTGATCTTCGTTGTTCCGTCAGCGCAGCACATTAGTGCAACAAATTGTGATTGCATATCTGTCGGGAATCCCGGATAAGGTTGAGTTTCCATCGGTGTCACCGCCAAAAGGCGCTCCGGGGCTTCAAGGTATATTGCACCGCTGTCCTTTCGTACATTGCAACCGGATTCGGACAGACGATCAAGGATCGCTTCAAGATGCTCCGGTATCGCTTCTTTAAGCAGCACTTTCCCCTTAGCTGCCGCCACGGCGGCTAATATGGTCCCCCCTTCAATGCGATCAGGGATCGGCTTATACTCCGACTCATGCAGGGGCAAGCCCCCTTTTATTCGTATCTCTTTGCCTCCTGCTCCGGTTATATCTGCTCCGCAGCTTACCAGATAATTTTGCAGATCAACGACTTCAGGCTCCCTTGCCGGATTAATGATCCGTGTTTCCCCTTGAGCCATAACTGCCGCCATCATGACGTTTTCCGTCGCTCCCACACTGGGAAAACTAAGAGGCACCGCAGCACCTTTTAAGGCTTTTGCGCTGCACTTTAAGAGCCCCTCTTCTTCTTTGATATCCACCCCAAGAAGCCGCAAAGCAGTCAGATGGATGTCTATCGGCCTTTTCCCTATCGCGCACCCTCCGGGATCACTTAAAATCACCTGTCCGCATCGCGCAATGGTGGGTCCCATCAAAAAAACCGAGGATCTTATCTCCTTCATTAGATTCTGTGGTATGCGAAAGCTGTTTAAAGGCGAGGAATCCACCGAAACGGTGCTTTCGGTCCACGAAACCCCGCACCCCATTTCCTTGAGTATGGCCGCCATGGTTCTAATGTCAGAAAGATGCGGGCAGTTTTTGATAATACTGGTGCGTCCGGAAATAATGGTTGCCGCTAAAATGGGAAGAACAGCGTTTTTGGCTCCTCGTAATCGATACTCTCCTTCTAAATACTTCCCTCCTGTTATGTGGTAACTTTCCAAGCAAACGACACCTCCGCAAAAGGGTTACTTACTCTCTATAAAGTCATAGTATGCCTTCCGCTTTTGAAATGTGTCTATCCATTCCCAGTTCATCGTAAATGGCATCCGCTCCGTCAGTACGTCCGAGGGATGCGCTGGCTTTCGCCATAGCATTAAGCGCTTCCCTGTTATTCACAAGCCGCATAACTGCAGTTATCAGTTTTTCGGAGGTGAGATCCTTCTCTTCTATAAGGACCGCCCCCCCCTTATCGGCGATCGCCCTGGCATTGAAATACTGGTGATTTGCAGTTACATTGGGTGATGGGATGAGGATCGAGGGCTTGCCGCAGGCTGTCAGCTCCGCTGCTGTGATCGCACCGGAACGGGATATGACAAGATCGGAAGCGAACATATATTCATGGATAGAGTCGGCGTAGGGCAGAATGTTGATTTTTATCCCATTTGTGATCCCTTTTTCCTTTAATCTCTCGCAGAATCCTTCAAAGCGGACATTGCCCGTAATGTGGACTAATCTTGCTCCGGGGATGTTTTGTATCATATCTGCCAGATCAAGGACCACATCGTTCAGTCTCTCGGCTCCTCTGCTTCCTGCGAAGCTAAGGATAAGAAACTCGCTGTCTCCTATCCCCAGCTTTTTCCTGTAATCAATAACGCTTGAGACAACGAATTCTTTCCTTATCGGATTTCCCGTCAAAATGAGTTTATCTTTTTCTTTAAAGTATTTTTCAGATTCAGGAAAACTTATGAATACTTTTTTTGCATATTTCTCAAGCATCCTGTTTGCCAAACCCGGATATGCGTTTTGCTCGTGGATATAAGCCGGTATCCCTCTCTTTCCGGCCGCTCTTATGATCGGTGCACACACATAGCCTCCCGTTCCGATTACTATATCGGGCTTGAAATCATTTAAAATTTTGCCTGCCTGTGCGTTTCCCCGCAGGAAATCTCTTACGGTCGCTATATTCTTGAGCGGGTTCCTCCTGTCGAATCCTCTGGCATTTATAAAACGGATTTCGTATCCGCTTTCCGGGATCAAATTGCTCTCCATTCCCTTTTTCGTCCCGATAAACAGGATCGATGCGTCCGGATTTTTACGCCTGATCTTATCTGCGATAGCTATGGCGGGATAAATATGTCCTCCGGTACCGCCGCCTGTCATGATCACTTTCATATCAATCTCCTTAATAATCGCTGCTCAATCGTGTCTATATCGCAGAGTGCCTGGATATATTGAGCAGTATCCCGAAGGATCCCATGAACAACAGCAACGCATTGCCTCCGTAGCTTATAAATGGCAGGGTTATGCCTGTCGGCGGCATTGATGATGTAACGACAGCAATATTAAGAATAACCTGAACCGCCAGCATGATCGTGACCCCCGCTGCGATAAGAGTCCCGAAGAGGTCCGGCGCATTGAGTGCGATATGGCTCCCTCTCCAGATCAGCATGATGTAGCAGATGATCAAAACCAAACATCCGATAAACCCTAGCTCTTCTCCTATAATCGAAAAGATAAAATCATTTTGAGGTTCCGGCAGGTATAGTGTCTTTTGTATGCTTTTACCCAGTCCCACGCCGAACAACCCTCCGGATCCGAGAGCCAGCAAAGACTGTATTACCTGCCATCCGCTGCCCAATGGATCTTGAAAAGGATCCATAAAGCTGGTAATCCGTTTCATCCAATATCCCTCTTTGTCGGTAAAAGCAAGGAAAAAAACACCTGCTGCACCAAGCGAGCCTACAGAGATCAGATAAAAAATATTCAGGCCCGCCACAAACATCATTCCTATAATTATTGCGCATACGGTAATGGCGGTTGACAGGTTAGGCTGTTTGATGATAAGGGTAAAATATACACCGCAAAGCAACAGCAGTGGCAGCACTCCCCTTAAAAATGATCTGATCCTCTTTGGATCTTTGGACAAAAACCAGGCCACGAATATTATAGCGCATATCTTTGCTACTTCACCGGGCATAAGCGTAAAGCCACCTACGCCCAGCCAGCGGGTCGCATAGTTTCTCGTCTCTCCCAGAGGAGTAAAGAGCAATGCTAAAAGCACCAGGCTGACGACAAGAAGAGCAGGCGCAAGCTTCCTGTATATCCGATAGTCTATTAATGTCATGACAAACATCAGCGCAGCTCCAAGCAACGCCCAGGTAATGTCGTCCCTGAGGTAGGTATATGGATCCCCTGTTTCGCTGATGGAGCTATAATAGCTGGCGCTGAACACCATTACTATTCCAAACACCACAAGTCCGAAAACCAGGAGCAGCAGCATGAAATCCCCCGACTTCATCTGCTTTTTATTCTGTTTTTTCGTCTTTTTTGCCATCTTCCTCCTGCCGGCTATTTCTCAATGTTCAGCACACAGCTTTTGAAGTGTTCTCCGCGCTGCTCAAAATCAGAATACATATCCCAGCTTGCACAGGCGGG
>JAKJCD010000026.1:8345-15995 GCA_022706625.1 Bacillota bacterium
CCCGCCTGTGCTGCGCGAAAGCTTTCTTTAACGCATTCCTCCATATTTTTAGCCATTATTATATTCCGAAAACCTTTATCCTCTGCTGCCTGCTTGATTTTACCAGCTGTTTTGCCAATAAGTATCAGGGCTTTTACCTTGCCGCCAAAGGCGTCGATAAAGTCGCCATAGGATGAATCCTTATCGTAACCCCCTGCGATCAGTATCATAGGAGAATCTATCGATTCTAGCGCCTTTATGGATGCATCGGGATTGGTTCCTTTGGAATCGTTAATAAAACGTACTCCGTTTATCTCACATACGAATTCAAGCCTGTGCGCCACTCCTTCGAAACCGGTTATGGCCTTGCCTACAGTGGTTGCATCGATACCTGCAAAAAAAGCAATGCAAGCGGCAGCCAGCGCATTTTCAAGGTTGTGGCTGCCCGGGATCTGTATTTCCGACACCCTACAGACCTGATGGACTATCCCTTCCTCATCGCTGATAACGATACTGCCGTCTTTAATAAAAGCTCCGAGGCATAGCTCTGTGGTTCTGCTGAAAGGGATGACCCTGGCAGAGCTTTTCTCCGCCAATTTCCAGCACTGAGCATCATCACGGTTTACTACAAAGAAGTCCTTCTCGTTCTGGTTCCGGTATATCAAAGCCTTTGCATCCGCATAGTTATCAACGGTATTGTGACGATCCAGATGGTCCGGAGTAATATTTAAAATTGCAGATATCTGAGGGTGAAAGTCCACGGTGGTTTCAAGCTGAAAACTGCTGAGCTCAGTAATAAGCCAGGTGTCATCCGTAGCCTTTACCGCTTTTTTCACAACAGCCAGACCGACATTTCCCACTACTTCCGTCGGCCTGCCGGCCTGCTTAAATATTTCACCGGTAAGCACTGTAGTGGTAGTCTTGCCGTTAGTTCCGGTTATGGCCGCATATTTCCCCTTTCCCAGCCTGAAAGCCAGTTCGACTTCACCGATAAGCTCTATTTTTTGATCGAGGATCCTTTTAACGAGATTGTTGGTCAAAGGCACTCCGGGGCTCACCACCGCTAAATCAAAACTGGCGATATATCCGGGTTCTTCCCCGAAATAGCAGACTGCATTCCTGCTGATAAAATACTTTATCAATTGAGGTTCCATATCACCGGAAGTCTTACCGTCATATACCGATACCCGGGCTCCGAGGGACAAGAGCACTTCTGCAGCGGCTATGCCGGATCTTCCCATTCCTATGATCAGAATATCTTTGTTTTTTACGTCCATTTTTGTCACACTCTCTTTATACTGCCGTCAGGCTGACTGCACAAAGCACCAGCGTCACTGCCCAGAAAACGGCTACGACCTTTGTCTCCTTCCAGCCTTTCAGTTCAAAATGATGATGGAGCGGGGACATTCTAAAAAGCCTCTTCCCCCCCGTCAGCTTAAAATACAGCACCTGCAGGATCACAGACAAGGCTTCCGCAACATATACGCCTCCCGCAATAGGTATGACAAGCTCAATGTTCATTATGATCGCAGCCGCGGCAATCCCGCCCCCTAAGGCCATGGAACCCGTGTCCCCCATAAAGACCTTAGCGGGATGTCTGTTATAGAGCAGAAAGCCCAGGCAGGCCCCTGTGATCGCACTGCAGAAGGTTGAGGATGCGGTGAAATTGAAAGCGCTGCCCACCAATGCGAGAAACAAAGCGACAAACATCGTCACTCCGGCGGCAAGCCCGTCAAGCCCGTCGGTCAGATTGACGCTATTGACCATCGAAACTACCACAAATGCAACGAATGGGACATAAAAAATCCCGAAGTCTATTAATTTTCCAGTAAACGGCAATACCACAACTGTACCGTAAACGGATACCTTAGCTTGATAAACTGCCAGCCCTGCAGCTAAAAAAATCTGAAATACCAGCTTTTGCCTTGTAGTAAGCCCCAAGTTGCGTTTTTTGCTGACCTTTACAAAATCATCCAGGAACCCCAGAAGCCCGTAACCAATAAAAGCCCCCAGTATTATCAGCATTCCGGTATTGATCTCACTTGTCGCCAAACAGGTCACAATCACCGCTGCGATCAGTACCAATCCGCCCATAGTCGGCGTTCCGGACTTTTTCTGATGGGAAGCAGGCCCTTCTTCACGTATGCACTGACCTCCGTTCCGCCTTTCCATAAAAGAAATGAATGCAGGGGTCGCTATGGCTGTTAATATAAGTGCGATTGCAAATGGTATTGCGATTTTTATATAGTCCATTGGTATATCCTTACTCTCCAGTATCTTTCAAGTATTTCACTATTTCATCCATTTCCATGCCTCTGGAGCCTTTCACAAGAATAGTATCCCCTTCGATGATCCATTGAGGCAACGCAGCTATAAGCATATCCTTGTTTTCAAAATGGAAGGTCTTGACCTTGCCGCCCTGAGCACCCAATGAAATCTGCTTTGCATTTTTTCCAACTGATAGTAACACATTAATCCCCTTTTGAGAAGCATATTCACCGATGCTGCGGTGGAATTCTTCTTCCTCATCCCCAAGCTCAAACATATCCCCCAGAATGGCTATCTTCCGAATGCCGGCGGCGGAAGATAAAACCTCCAAGGCCGCTTTCATCGAATCCGGGCTTGCATTGTAGGTATCGTCTATTATTTTTATTCCGTTACCTGAAATGATATTCAGCCTCTTATCCGAAGAAAAAAACCTCGCAAGACCCAATGCCGCCTGCTCCATGCTTACATCAAAGAGCAAAGCGGCGGCAACAGCCAGAGCCCCGTTTGTACTATTGTGCACTCCTGGGCTGTTTATACAATATTTCACTCTTTTGTTTCCGGTGATTAGGCAGAATTCTATCCCTTTTTCGCTCAAATCTTTTAACTCGGCTATCCGCAATTCTGAGCCTTCTTTTTTTCCTACGGATATAAAATTGTAATTGCCATTTGAGTGATTCTTTGAAAGCAGATCATCATCTCCATTAACAATCAGCGTATTATCTTTTTTAAAAAAATCGCAAATCTCTGTCTTGGCCTTCAGGATGTTTTCCCTGCTGCCAAGACGCTCAAGGTGAGATACCCCGATGTTTGTGATGATTGCGGCATTAGGGCGGACTATCTCTGCAAGTCTATGGATCTCCCCCAGCCGGTCCATCCCCATTTCAAATATTGCGGCCTCCGTATTTTTGTCCACTTGAAACACCGACAGGGGCAGGCCTATAAGATTGTTGTAATTGCCTTGATTTCGAATGGTTTTATAAGAATGTAAAAAAGCATTTCTTTCGTTGATGTCTTTCCGGTACTTCCGGTTATTCCTATTTTCCTGATATCGAATAAGGAAAGATACCAGGCGGCAAGTTCTTGCAAAGCCTGTTCCGTATTATCAACCTTTATAATGGCTGTCGAATCGGGACATGAGAAATCTGAAAGCAAAATATCTTCTTTTTCTATAATCAGCGCAGCGCTGCCGGCTCTTGCCGCATCATTCAGGAAGGCATGCCCGTCAGTTTTTTCCCCTTTTAATGCGAAAAATGCCATGCCCTCGGAAAGAGTCCTGGTGTCGATAGAAATACCCGTTACCGCCGTTTGAGGATCACCCTTCAGCAGTTTCCCTCCGGTGGCTTTAACGATTTCCTCTGCTTTAATTTTCTCCACGAGCCCCTTCCTCCTCTTTTATTAATTCTAATACTGTGTCTTTATCACTGAAGTAATTTTTTGCGCCGCCGATGATCTGGTAATTTTCATGACCTTTACCTGCAATGAGGATAAGGTCGCCCTTTTTATATAGTGACAAGGCACGTTTTATAGCCTTTCTCCTGTCTTCTATCACCTCATAGTTGCAGCCCGTCTCATAGAGTCCTTCCTCGATGTCGGCGGCTATCTGCTGCTGGCTTTCCGTTCTCGGATTATCGCTTGTCACTATACAATAATCCGAATATCTACCGGCCACCTTGCCCATGATGGCTCTTTTGCTGCGGTCTCGGTCGCCGCCGCAGCCGAAGACGCAAATCAGCCTTCCCTTGATCATTTCCGCAGCTGTTATCAGTACACTTTCCAGAGCGTCCGGGGTATGGGCAAAATCTACAATCACAGGAATGTCCCGGTTGTTTTTTACAGACTCGAAACGCCCCGGCACTCCTTTTATAAGGGCGATTCCTGCAGAGACAGCCTCCGCCGGCACACCTGCAGAATGAAGGCAGGCCGCCGCAGCCAAGATATTATACAGGGAGAATCTCCCGGGGAGTGAGGATTCTATTTCCGTCACGTCTCTGCCTCTGAAACGGAATGCCAGACGAGCGCCTTTTTCATCCATCTCCTTCACTTCCCCGAAATAGTCGGCTTCACTGCTGATGAGAGAAAAAGACCGTGCATGTATTTTCTCCGTTCTCAGCTCTTCAAAAAGCCGGCGCCCCGAGCTGTCGTCTATATTTATTATCCCCGCTCTCTTCGTTTGCAGGAATAGTTTTTTCTTGGTCTGATAATATTCCTCGCTATCTTTGTGAAAATCCATATGGTCAATTGACAAGTTGGTAAAAACGCTGTAATCAAACTGAAGATCCCGGACCCTGCCAAGCTTTAATGCATGAGAGGATACTTCCATCACGCAGTATCCTATTCCCTGTGCTTTCAATTCAAAAAAGATTTTTTGAAGATCCAGGGATTCCGGAGTCGTACGCTCAGCCTCATATTCTTTGGCGCCGACTTTATAGGATATAGTACCCGTAAGTCCGCAGGACTTTCCCCAGGCTTCAAGCCCGCTTTTTATCAAATACGACACAGTAGTCTTCCCATTTGTTCCCGTTACCCCGAACAGGGAAATATAGCGGTTGGAATAGCCGTAATAGTTTGCAGCGATTTGAGCCAGAGCTTTCCGCGAATCCTCCACAATGAACAGCGGTGTCCCCGGCAGAGGCAATTCTTTTTCTGCGATAACTGCCGCCGCCCCTCGGAATGCCGCATCTCCGGCATAGATATGGCCGTCTGTAAATCGCCCTTTAAGGCATATGAATAGATTGCCTTTCTGTATCTTGCGGGAGTCATAGCTAATTCCCGTAATATTCGTTTCGTTCAGCCCTTCGGGGCATTTTATATCGGTATTCTGAAGTAAGTATCTCAGTTTCACGTTGCTTGCCCTCGCTACTTCCAATACAGATAGACGTTTGTTCCTTTTTTCACATTCTCCCCGGGCTTCGGATACTGATCGACGATAATAAAATCTTCGTCGCCCGACCTTGCCGGTGATACCTGATAGATGAGGTTTGCTCCTCCAAGGATACCTATTGCCTCGCTGAAGCTTTCCCCTGCCACTTCCGGGACTGCTGTCATTTCACTTCTCATCTTCGCAAGTTCTTCGTCCGTATAGCTTGTTTCGACGTTAAGGTAGCGAAGGGTCTCCGCAAGAATAGCTTTCACACCGGGCGCTGCGGTCTGGCTTCCAAACTTAACTCCCTTAGGAGAATCCACCACGAGAAGTATGGCCAGCTTAGGGTCATCCATCGGCACCATGCCTATGAAAGAGGAATAAGTGTCGTCGACATAAACTCCGTTTACAACCTTATTGGCGGTGCCAGTCTTTCCGCCGATGCGATAACCGTCTACTCTCGCCGTTCCCCCTCCGCCTTCGGACACCACGGATTCCATGATCAGGCACATTTCATCCGCAGTCTGCTTGGATACTACCTGCCTTACTATGCGGGGTTCAAAGCTTTCGATAACGGTTCCGCTGCCATCGAGCAAGGCTTTGACCATTCTGGGTTCCATAAGCTTGCCTTCGTTGCCCAGGGCACAAATAGCCGTAAGAAGGCTGATGGGAGTGACGGCGATCCCCTGGCCGTAAGACATAGTGGCAAGCCCTACAGGGCCTGCTGTCTGAATATTTTGAAGGATATTCCCGCCTTCACCGGGGAAGTCTATCCCCGTTTTCTCCATGAGCCCGAACTTCTCTAAATACTCATAATATGTTTCGAGGCCCAATCTCTGAGACAATTGAACGAAAACAGGATTGCAGGAGTTTTGGACAGCTTTAGTGAGAGTTTGCGTTCCGTGAGGTCTATATGATCTCCAGCATGACAGTTTTGTCCCTGCCACAACAATACTGCCGGTGCATGTGAACAGTTCTCCCGGGTTTGTCACCCTTTCTTCCAGAGCTATAGATGTTGTTATTAGTTTAAATGTAGAGCCCGGTTCATAGGTATCGCATACTACGGGATTTCTCCACATCTCATTCCAATACGCGACCTTATCCTCGTCGGAAAGGCTCTCCACATAGCTTGCGGCGGCGGGATCCAGCGGTATTCTTGGGTTGTTGGGATCAAATTCCGGCGTCATTGCCATAGCCAGCACATCACCGCTTCGCGGATCCATCATAAGGCAGAACACTCTCTTTGCCTGGGTATTCTCCTGTACCTGCTTGATGCTTTTCTCTACATAATGCTGGATGACCTCATCGATAGTCAGCATCACGCTCAGGCCGTCCTCAGCCTTAAAGTATTTCTCAACTCCGTAAGAAAGACTGTCTCCTGCCACATCGGTGTTTTTAATCCACCTTCCGGGTATGCCGGAAAGGTATTTGTCATATTTAAGCTCGATCCCCGCAAGTCCTCGATTGTCGTCTGTGGTGCTGCCTAAAACATGGGAGGCAAAAGCGCCTATGGGATAGTATCGCTTGACATCTTCTGCCACGGAGATGCCGCGTAGCTGGGCCTCCCGTATCCTGTCCGATTTTTCTTTTTCTACGTACTTTGCCACTTTTACAAGGGATTTCCGGGCAGAAACGATTTCAAGAACCTTAGCCTCATCCATCTCTAGGATCTCCGCAAGCGCTTTTGCTGTTTTTTGCTGCTTTGCGATGCCCTCTTCCTCACTGCGCGCCGACTTTACATCACCGGGTCTTGCCCAGATAGTATTGGTGACCGCACTTATTGCCATTTCCTTCCCGTTTCGATCATAAATAACGCCTCGTTTTGCTGGGATTGGCGTATCTCTCGTCTGCTGTTCTATCGCAAGTTTTGCATAACGATCGCTGGCCACCACCTGAATCCACCCGACTCTGAAAATCAATAAGGTACAAATAAAACAGATGGTAAAGAATATGAAAATCATTCTTTTTCTGTTTCTGTTCAGACTGTTTGACATATTCTCTCCTTAAATTATAAAACCGGATAAACCTTTTGATATTTCATTTTGTTATCCGGACGTTCTTCCAAAAGACAGGATCTTGTATGGCACAAAACGTATTTTATCCGCTGTATCGGTTGATGCGGATATAACATCATATGCTCTTGCTCCTTGATATTTTCTATTATTTTACTTTGAGCCTGCTTTTCTCTATGACTTACATTTTAAATGCCAACTGCTTCAACGTAAGGGCACCGGCGTCTGTATCAATAAATGCGATTTGGTCTATTTCCGGATATATCATGCCCAACTCCTTCATAGCTTTTTCCTCGATAACAGAGATATTGTTCGCGCTTTTTATAGCCACATTGAGGTTCTCTATCTCACCCCGCACTATGTTTGTCTCGGCAAGGATCGAATTTGTATTCAGCTTGATCTGTGCTGCGAAAGCCGTTGTGACTATCAGACATACACAGAGCAGTCCCATAAAAACTGTAAAAACCACCAGTCTGAATTTATCTTTGGCACTTAAGCCCGAGACTTTAGATCTGCTCTGCTCTGCTTTTT
>JAKJCD010000270.1 GCA_022706625.1 Bacillota bacterium
GCCCATCCGTAAAAACGATAGCATCAAAGGCGACGAGCGAGAAATGCCTGGCCATAAAACAGTCTGTGGTGGACTGTATCGCGTTGACCTGAACGGCCTATAATGATACTCCCGCATAGTCGAGGTTAGGTCCCAGAGTGCGGCCCGGAGGTTCTCGGGGAGGTGGAATTCCTGTGATATCCGCTGACCGCGGATAGTTTGCGCCGCTGCCATTGGCGCTTGGGGAGCAGTGCCGAATTAAGCGCCAAAACGAAAACGAAGAACAGGCGCGACCGCCTTCTTTTGATACCAAAAACTATGCGGCAGAGCCGTCAAAGCCCTGCCGCATCCTTTTGGCATCAAACATCAATTCAAATTAACAGGAGGGATGAAAATCATGAATCAAAGCAAGAGGGCATGGCTTTACTGCCGCATCGACGCTCCAGAAGACGAGCATGGCCACCTCAAAGGGCAGCAGAAAGAACTCGCGGACTATGCCGAGCAGATGGGGTTTGAAGTGGTCGGAGTCTCCCAGGACACCGGCAGCGGCCTGAATTTTGCCAGAAACGGCCTTACCGAGGTAATCGAGGCCGCGGCTGAAGGCAAGATGGATGTGCTGCTTATTGTAAATCTCTCCCGCCTGGGCAGGGACACCGTGAAAACAATGGATTTCATCCGGGGACTGGACCAGCTTGGAATCGGGCTCTATTCCCCGCTGGAGGGTGAAATCAAGCTGACGCGGCTTGAGGAAATGTATGGTGG
>JAKJCD010000271.1:0-342 GCA_022706625.1 Bacillota bacterium
TGACATTTGCAGTGACGGTCTGATTGATTCCATACCCGCTTTTCATGGTTTTGCCCGAAGCAGTAGGATTTTTCGCATCCGGAACGACGCTCATGGAGGCCGAAAGGCTTGCGGTGTAAGTGTTCCAGTCGAACTCCCACCAGCCGTGATCACACCAGTACCCCGAATCCTCGCCGGTGGAGTGCCACACCCAATACGCGTGCCACCAGGGACGCCAGACGCCCCATGTGGCGGAGGTTTTCTGCGGGTTGTTCGGAACGGCCGGTTGGGTATAGGAGTCGTTGCGGTCGTCGGCGACGGGGTTTGGCGGCTCATGTCCCGACAGGTCCACAATATTGGCGG
>JAKJCD010000271.1:352-718 GCA_022706625.1 Bacillota bacterium
TGGCTCGCCCTGCCCCTGCCTGTGACGGACACATGGATGGTCATGGTCTGCGGCGTGGAGGGTGTCGTCCAGCGCACCCACACAAGCTGGCTGTCGCTTTCGGGATAATATATGTTATTCACCGTGTAGGTTTGGCCGCCGATGGTAAAGCGCGCCGTCACGGGATGGTCGGGATCGGCCTGGCCTCCGCTGACCGTAACCGAGGTGATGACCTGTGTGTTGACACGGTAGGTGTAGTCATAACCGCTCACCTGGGGAGGCTCCGCCTCGCTGAACCGTATGATGCCAAGGCCAAGGGAAGAAATGATATCCGCGTTGGAGGCGGCGGCCGTCCGGGAGCCGGACCATGCCGGATAGCCGAGGTCG
>JAKJCD010000272.1 GCA_022706625.1 Bacillota bacterium
AAGGCTGTCTTCTTCGATATAGTTTAGAAGCCTATCTCTAAGCTGAGAAGCTTTATTGATTATAGCATTCATCTCTTCTTTTGAATCAGCATACTTTTTCTTTGTAACAGTTAAATTTGCAACCATTTCGGAAAGTGCAGCGCTTAATGCTCCGCACAATGCCGCAATACTTCCTCCTCCGGGCACGGGTGAATCAGAAGCAACTATTTTTGCAAATTCGTTTATTGTCAAATTTTTCATAATAACCCTCTTACGATTTTCCTCTTGTATCACTTCTGCCTAATGCAGCTGCAGCATTTATAGTCAGTGAAGTTATAATTTCTTCAATTGTCATATTCATATGAAGAGCAGCAAGAGCTATAATAAGCGGAATGGAGTTTGTAAAACAGCTCCCCGGGTTGAAGTCCGTAGCCAAAGAAACGGCACATCCCGAATCAATCATGTATCTTGCTCTTGCATATTCTTCCTTAAGACAAAATGCCGTTCCCGGAAGAAGGGTTGCAACTGTATCAGACTTAGACATCTGTCTTATTCCTTCATCTGAAGCCTGCAGCAAATGGTCTGCCGAAGTGCAGCCTAACTCAACGGCTAATTCAGCTCCTCCCAACTGATACATTTCATCTGCGTGAATTTTTAATTTTAACCCTGAATTCTTTGCGGCAGTCAGGAATTTTCGGGACTGCTCTATTGTAAATACATTTTTCTCGCAAAATATAT
>JAKJCD010000273.1:0-374 GCA_022706625.1 Bacillota bacterium
CACCCCCGCAACTTTGAGTGCACATCTGCATATCGCCAATGGTGCTGTTTCGGCCCATGCGTCATCGCCGTTTGTGCATCTACTGTTTTCGTTGCATCCTTCGCAATCCGCATCGGTACACCAACAAGCCGACCACCCTTCCGGCCCTATTTGATATGCTTTTTCCCAACATTTTTCCAACTTGAATGGTATCGGCATCCTCTTAACCACTTCCCACGCATCCGCTATATTTGTGGATGGCGCAAACCTATCTTTCCCATACGTAAACCCCATAACTTCTGTAGTTACCTCATTTTCATCCGCAACCTTAACCCACCAAGCGGTATTCCTCTGATGAACCGCCCATCCCATAATATTCTCTGCTATAAGCACGT
>JAKJCD010000273.1:432-682 GCA_022706625.1 Bacillota bacterium
GCATTTCTTTAGCCATCTATCTTCACCCCCATATAACCTTTTTTAGCCAACTTCTCCTCGTGCTCCCACAAGAACCGGTCCAATGGTACCTCCCACTCAGCTAGGACCATATTAATTAAGGTGGCGCAGGTCTGCATAACATCCAGTGCCTCTTTGATGGTACGCACCGGGTCATCTAGTGCAACGGCTTCGGCTACTTCGCCGTATTCCTCGCCTATTTTCTTGACCTGACTAGGAATACTCCAGTCAG
>JAKJCD010000274.1 GCA_022706625.1 Bacillota bacterium
AGCCGCGCGTCCGCTTCGCCCTGCCGGGCCAGCATCGCGGCCTCCCGCTTCTGCGTTCGTGTCATTTTCTTTTCGATAACTGCAAAGGCTTCCTGCGCCGCCTGTGCCTGCAAATCGAGGTAACTCTCCGGCGCGAGATTGCCGCCCGTCGCCTGGTCCTGCCTGGCCGCGGCCGATAGCATCATATTGATTTCTTCGGTTGTTGGCTTCTTCTTCCAAGAGACAGACCCGCGCTCACCCAGCGATTCATTGAACGCTTTGACGGACTCCCAGAGCGTCTTGACGGACTCCCAGAGCGTCGCCATGATGCCCTTAAAGGATTCCCAGAGGTCGCCAAGATATGACTTCATTTCAGCAGACCACGCCGAATATGTGGACTTTCCAGACTCGTAAGCCTTTAGGCCAAGCGCCTCAAGGTGCGGCATAGCCTCTTGAATATTATTTGTAAGTGATTTTAAAACAGGAATGATTTGTGTCGGGTCCACGCCGGAATAAAGCGTAGACTGCCCCCCAACCTCCGGGGGGCGGGATGGGTTAGGGAGTTGGTGAATTTGGTCGCTATTAAACACAGCTATCGATTTAATAGATTTTTGATTTCCCAATCCTCCAACGGCAGTATCATTAAAAATTACTGAATCGTAGCCTAGCCCTTCGA
>JAKJCD010000275.1 GCA_022706625.1 Bacillota bacterium
CAGAGCTTAAGATAACGCCCTGTCAGGCTGACCGAATTTTCATAATCCTTTGTCGCTATCGCCATTATTGCAAGGATTCCGTACGCCAGCGATGATTGCAGGAGCATACCGGCCTGTCCCCCTGCCTCTATGCACAACTGTGCACATTTAAGTGCGTTGGGGTAGTCAGATATGGCGAAAAAATACCCCATCAGTCTGGCCAGTACTACGTTTTTTAAATATGCTCCTGCGTTGTCAAGATTTTCAAAGATCTCCTGCACGCGGTCTTCCTTCGGAGCATCAATAAAAATGAGGCTATAGGTAAGACGCTGCAGTTTTGCCCACTGCATCTGAAAATCAGTTTTACGGTAAAGAGGCGCGTACTCGTCGGCGAGAGTAAAATACTTTATGCAGGTTTCAAAGGATGCGTTTTGGCCGTTCATTTTGTCAATGAAGCTATTCTGATAGTGGATTTCAGCCGCCAGCAGGTAGCCTGCCCACATTTCTTCATAGTTTCCGGTATTCCTGAGCCGCTGAAGCTCTTCCGACAGTGTGGACAGGGAACGGTTTCGTTCTCCCAGCATCTGATAAGCCTTGGCCACATAGATGGCGGTACTGTGCATACCTAAATATTTCAGCTCATCCTCAGGAAGCTCAAGGGATTTTTCGT
>JAKJCD010000276.1 GCA_022706625.1 Bacillota bacterium
CCCTACAAGGGGAGGGCCGGGGTGGGGATGGGCTTAATCCCCCCCGTCATTACCGGTAATTACCCCATCCCCCTCCTTACCTCCCCCTTGAAGGGGGAGGATGAAAATGACTTATATGAAAATGTCCACAAATAGCCGGATATTTTCATTTTTCGTTGTGCCCGGAACGGGCATGATGGGTAGTACAAAAATAGAACGAAATACTCAATAAAATCAAAAATAACATATTTTCATGCTTCGTGGCGCTCCACGGGGCATGCTGGTTTTTTACGAGGCCGTCAAGCTTCATGTCCATAAAGCAGAGATTAATGGGCCTCTGAATTGCCCGCTTACTGCCTCTCCCCTTTTCGGATCGGGTCGGGTAGAAGGCTCTTCAGGGCGGCAAGCCGCCGCTTCTGCCGGGGCATCAATCTGCATTGATTTTGGACTGGCAGATGGTCTCCGTGGCATTTTTTAGCCGCACCGCCACCATTTTTATCATTTTCTGAAAATCCGCCGACAGCTTGTTGAATTCCTGATCGAAGAAATTACGGTCGATGATGCCGATGACCGTGCGGCCTACGGCCCGGGCGCTGGCAGTCCGGGGAATCTTGGCGATATAGGCCAGTTCCCCCAAGATTTCCCCCTCTGGGAGGACCCCGAC
>JAKJCD010000277.1:0-287 GCA_022706625.1 Bacillota bacterium
GACCGTTACCCTGCGGAGAGATATCGGCCTCTTTGGCGGTTTCGGCTCCTTTCCCATTACGCTGACGGCAAAAGCCACGGGGAAAAGCGAGGTGTACTGGAAGTGAAAATAAGGGAAATATATGGTATAATAAGGAATAAAAAGGGATCGTCATTCCCCCTGATTGTCGCCGTGGCCCTGGTTCTGGCGATGATTTTGTGCGGCGTATCCGAATACATGCGGCTGATAATGATCGCGCAGGGTGTTCGGGACGCGGTGCAGTCCGCCGTTGTTTCGACAGTGAACGA
>JAKJCD010000277.1:297-625 GCA_022706625.1 Bacillota bacterium
CTATCACGGCGTGCGGGAGGGCTACGCCGGGGGCTACCAGCTAGTGGGCGCCTCCTGGGAGGACAGCGTCGACTACGGCGATATTTACGCGTATCTTGACAAAACTCTGGGCCTGCAAAAAAGCGGCGGGTACCATGTGAAGTATGCGGGCGAGAGTGTGGAATACAAGCTCTCCGGCCTGTCGGTGGACATCCGGAACGCGCCGCTGGCTCCCTCCGATCCCGCCGGCGTGCAGGGCTTCCTGGTCGACGCGGCGATCCGGCTGGAGGTTCCGGTATCCTTCGGAGGCAAGATACTGCCGCCCATGGGGATCAATCTCCGGGTGCGG
>JAKJCD010000278.1:0-385 GCA_022706625.1 Bacillota bacterium
GGCGCGCACAGCGCGTTCGTCCTGGGCGTTGCGTTCGCCAACCGGGATATGATCCTCCGGGAAAGCCGTAATTTCGGCAGGGTCATACCCTTCGGCTTTCAGCCATTCAAAGAGCGCGGTGCGGCGCGCGAACAAGCGATTCCCCATCAGTTCGTGGACGTCAATGCCGGTATCCGCCAGTTTGTTCGCCAGATAAATCAGGCTGACTTCCTCTTCATCCTTGAGGTCCTCCGCGGAATAGGCGTTCACGCTGTTAAGCCATTCCCAGGCTTTCTCGCCGGTCACGCGCCAGGCTTCATTAATCATCCAGGCGCGCGCCAGTTCGGCTTCAATTTCGTCCTCACTCGCCCCGTCAAAAACCGGCGTAATGGCACGGAAACCGAGG
>JAKJCD010000278.1:395-623 GCA_022706625.1 Bacillota bacterium
AAGCACCTGACCAATATTCATACGCCCGGGAATACCCAGCGGATTCAGGATAATGTCCACCGGGCGGCCGTCTTCCAGGAAAGGCATATTCTCAACCGGCACAACCATCGAGACCACACCCTTGTTTCCGTGGCGCCCCGCCATCTTATCGCCAGCCATTACCTTGCGGCGCTGGGCAACAGATACGCGCACCATCTTATCAACCCCCGCGGAAAGGTCCGCGTTTTC
>JAKJCD010000279.1 GCA_022706625.1 Bacillota bacterium
GACCCGATTTGCAAATGTCACAGCTGAAGCTATGGAAAAGGTTGTTACGAACACAGAAGTTGTAACACAACTGGTCGATGAAATCGCAAAAGCATCGGATGAGCAAGCGGCAGCCGTTACCCAGGTAAATGCAGGTGTTGAGCAGATATCAACCGTTGTGCAAAACAATGCGGCCACGGCCGAGGAAAGTGCAGCGACAGCTGAAGAATTGTCGAGTCAGGCACAGATGCTCAACGAGCAAATCGCATTATTCCGACTTTCAAACCGCACGAGTAGCGGCGCGCTCCGGGCCTCAGCAGAGCTAAAAGAACCGGAACTCTATCTGCCCGAACTCTCAGGGACAGGCGACCTGTCTTTCTCCGGATGTATAATTGGATTGCGAGATAGTTAAAGAGAACACCGTTCAAACGCATAGAGCGTTATGAACGGTGTTCTCTTATTGGCACGCCAGAGAGGATTCGAACCTCCAACCTACTGATTCGTAGTCAGGCACTCTATCCGTTGAGCTACTGGCGCACATATCGGAACGCAAAGCCTAATATACACGAATTAAGAACAAATGTAAAGAGGTGAAATGTATTTGCTGAAACAGCGAA
Organism: Bacillota bacterium; assembly: GCA_022706625.1. GTDB lineage: Bacteria > Bacillota > Clostridia > Peptostreptococcales > Anaerovoracaceae > UBA1426. Next base: position 597 of record JAKJCD010000279.1, read on the forward strand.
TAAGCCGAAGTTCATCTTGGGCA
>JAKJCD010000027.1:0-5225 GCA_022706625.1 Bacillota bacterium
GGTCTCGGCTGCTCTTTGTACTTCGCTTTTTCTCTCAGAAGGGCTGGCAGGAGAAATGACACCTATCGTGGCTCCGGTACATAAGTGTTTTGGACATATCATAGGCTGCCTCCTATATGTGCCTTAGCTGACGTATACGCCGTTTTGCAAAGCATCATATTATATTTCAGTTTACTACCAATTGTAAATCGGGTCAATTGAAAAATTCCGACTCCCGCATCCTTATGATTTCAATCAGTTTTTCGCAAATCAGCTTAGAGCAGTAACTTTCAACAGCGAATCCTAAAGCCATATCAATTATCTGTTTTTCATCAGGATCCGTTTCAAGCTTTTTAGCAATGCCGCTCAGGGTTTTATCCAGCACTTCTGTAAAATTGCCGTAAAAGCTTTCGATGCTGTTGTTTTCTGTTTCCGCCGAAAGCAAATACCCTATATCCTTCACGGGCAAAACCTGCTTCAACAGGCTTATCTCGGTGAGCAGCGCCAGATGCTCCCTGTTATATTTTTTTCCATCGGCTTTTGGAAGCAGCTTATCCTTGACATAGTTGCTGATCATCGCCGGTGTCAACTGCCCATCGCTTTCAGTGTTGATAAGCTGTCTCTTAAGATATGCAACAATCTGGTCTTTATAAAGGCCGATATCCGGGAAATTCTCCCACTCGACAGGCCGCTCTGTTTCTAAACGCCGTTTTAATGATTCTAATTCCTCCATTGCCGCCTCCGTTTCTTTTCTCAAAATATACTAAATGACATCTAATAACGTCTTATCTCTTATGCAGTATTGTATCAGCAAAACATTCGTTTTGCAATCGAATACTAAATATCGGATATTGTATTTGACATATCTGATATTAGTTTATATAATATTAATAATTAGATTCAGAGGACAAATATTTCTGCATCTCCAGGAGGATAGCGATGACCGATACCATAGGTGTTTTCGGAGATTCTATAATGAAAGGTGTTGTGTACGATGACAAAAAAGGCAAGTATATCTATTTAGAGGATTCCTTTGTAAAAGCCTTTACAAATATGACAGGCATTGCCGTAGACAATTATGCAAAGTTTGGTTGCACACTGGCAAAAGGTGAAAAGATTATAGAAAAACTCTCATCCGGATTATCCCGTTACAGTTTAATAGGCCTTGAGTTCGGCGGAAATGACTGCGATTTCTTCTGGCCTGCCATATCGCAAAATCCTTTGATTCAGCATCTGCCTAATACTCCCATCGATGTTTTTGAGAACCTCTATTCAAAGATAATAGATACCCTCATTTCCCGCAGCTGCCGGCCCGTACTTTTTTCTTTGCCTCCACTTGAGCCCAATAAATATTTTGCATGGATAACCAGAGGGCTTAATGCCGAAAACATCCTGAAGTGGATGGGGGACATCGGATTTATCTACAGATGGCAGGAAATGTACAACATTGCGGTGGTCAAGCTGACCACCGCAAAGCGTGTTCCCCTTATCGATATACGAAGTGCTTTCCTCAAAATACCAAACTACCAAAGTCTTCTGTGCGAGGATGGCATCCATCCCAATGAAGCCGGTCATTCGCTGATACTTAAAACGATCGCCCGGTACATCCCCTCCGGACTGTAACCCAGCGGAGCTTACCCGCAGATGTTTACCGAGGCCGATGCTCCGATTCGGTCCGCACCCGCTTCTATCATCTCCAAGGCCTTGGCCTTATCCCTTATGCCACCGGAAGCCTTTACAAAAAGCTTGTCTCCCACCGTGTCCTTCATCAATCTGACATGATGCGCCGTCGCACCCGCAGCGGAAAAGCCTGTAGATGTCTTCACAAAGGCAGCTCCTGCGGACTTAGCCAATTTACATGCCTTTACAACTTCTTCGTCTGTTAGAAGACAGGTCTCCAGGATGACTTTCACAATGGCGCCGCCCTTTTCCGCAGCTTTCACCACTGCTCTGATATCCTCCTCCGCAAAGCGGTAACGCCCTTCCTTAAGAGCCCCGATGTTCAGTACCATATCTATCTCATCGGCGCCTTCCGATACCGCGATTTCTGTCTCGCAGACTTTAGCCGCCGTATGTACGGCCCCAAGAGGAAAGCCCACCACAGAAGCAAGCTTGACTTCGCTGCATTTTAATTCCTCGGCTGCTAAAAGCACATGTGCGGAGTTTACACAAACCGCATAAAAACCATGCTGTATTGCCTCCTCGCATAGTTTTTTTATGTCCTCTTCCGTAGCTTCCGCCTTGAGTATCGTATGGTCGATGTATTTGTTCAAGGGCTTCATGCTATTAATTCTCCGAGATCGCCGCTTTTTAATCCTGCTGCATTCCCTTCATCCGTATCTAAATGGATCTCCGAATCGTGGCCTTCCCCTGAGCGGACAAGAACATTGTCGAATACCAAGCCTCTTTCTCCGCCAAAACGGATGCTGATCATCTGCTTATCCACAACGCCTGCTTCTTTGGCTTGGTCGACAGACAGGTGGACATGGCGCAGTGCTACAATAGCGCCGTGATCGATCTCCACTTCCCCTGCGGGACCAACGAGCTTAAGTCCGGGGGTGCCCGCAAGCTTTCCGGATTCTTTTACGGGAGCGTCGACTCCTATCGTACGGGCATCCGTCATGGCAAGCTCCACCTGAGTCTCTTTTCTGACCGGTCCCAGGATCCTTACTGCTTTAAGCATCCCTTTTGGCCCAACTACGTCCACTTTTTCTTCCGATGCATATTGCCCGGGTTGTTTCAGGGACTTGTAAGGGGTCAGGGCATAGCCTTTCCCGAAAAGGACTTCAAGGTCATCGGCACAAATGTGCACATGCTTGTTGGATAAACCCACAGGTACTTTGTAAGACATGTTTTTTTCCTCCGCTATTCTTCTTCTAAATAACTTATGTATGGCAGGTTGCGATACTTCTGATCGTAATCCAGTCCATAGCCTACAATAAACTTGTTTTCTATAGAGAAACCTACATAATCCGCTCTGATATCCGTTGCCCTTCTCTCCGGCTTGTCCAAAAGAGTGCAGATCTTCAGGCTTTTTGGGTTTCTCGCCAAAAGATATTCCTTCAGGTATTTCAATGTCAGCCCCGAATCTATGATATCTTCGACTATGATGACATTTTCTCCTTCGATGTTGGAATCCAAATCTTTCAGTATCCTTACGACCCCGGTGCTTTTGGTCGATGCACCGTAGCTTGAAACAGCCATGAAATCTATCTTGGTTTCCACATTGAGCTCCCTGATAAGGTCGCTCATAAAGAGAACCGCTCCTTTCAGCACGCAAATCGCCAGGATCGATTCTCCTTTATAATCTTTTGATATCTCGGCGCCTAACTCTGAAACCCGTTTTTTTATCTCTTCTTTGTTGATCATTACATCGCCGAATACGTATTGTTTCTCCATGCTTCGCCTCTTTATCGCTATTTTTCTGCCGTATCGTTTTCTGCGTGGCTTCCACGGTCGTTGGCAGTCTCGTCCTTCACCTCAAATTTTACATCATTTATGATCTCTTTTCCATGAAATCTTTCTTTAGGATCTATTTCTTTTTCGCCGAGCCAGTATTTGTCAAGTTCATCTCTCAGATAGAAGATGATGAAACCCCAAAGGACGATATCATCGACTATTCCAAAAAGAAGGATCGGAGCCGGAATCAGATCGATGGGCGATAAAAGATATGCGATCCCTAAAACTATCACCAATTTCTTTCTGATCGGTACTGCTTTATCCCTCAGGAAAGGGATGATGGCTTTTATACGCCGCATCAGCACCCGCATAAATATATATTGCATTTCTCACCCCTCCTCAAGTATTGAACCCAAAGCGGTAAGCAGCTCTTCATGCCCCGTCCGCTTCAGGGCGGAGACAGCTATCACTTTGTCCCTTTCACCAAGCTTCAGCGATTTGCGGATAGCATTGATGTTTCCCGCCAATTCGGACTTTGAAACCTTATCCGCCTTCGTGGCCACTACCAAACCGTCCAGACCGTAATGGCGTATCCATTCATACATCATTATGTCCATTGCTGTCGGGATATGACGTATATCCACGAGCTGGATCGCCTTTACAATGTTCGGCCGGTCTGACAGATATCCTTCTATCATATCCTTCCAGCTTTCGCTGATTTTTTGAGATACTTTTGCATAGCCGTAACCCGGGAGATCTACTATACGAAAACTGTCGTTCACATCATAAAAGTTTATAGTTCTGGTCTTGCCCGGGCTCCCGCTTACTCTTGCGAGGCTTTTCCGGTTCAAAAGCAGATTGATCAGCGAAGATTTTCCCACATTGGAGCGCCCTGCGATGACTATCTCCTTTTTATCCGGCACAGGGTACTGACTTTTATTGACCGCTGTGGCCGACAGTTCCGCCTTCTTTATGATCATTATTTCACCAGCGCCTCTTTTAAGATCTCATCCAGTGATTCAACCAGAACAAGCCTGATCCTCCTGCGTACCTTTGATGGTATCTCTTCTATATCGGCCTCGTTTTCCTTTGGCAGAATTACTGTCGTTATGCCCGCCCTGTGAGCTGCCAGCACTTTTTCCCTTATGCCGCCCACAGGCAAAACTTTGCCCCGCAGTGTTATCTCCCCGGTCATGGCAAGATCTTTCTTTACAGGGATAGCCGTCAAGGCTGATATCACGGAAGTGCACATGGTAACACCGGCGGATGGTCCGTCCTTCGGAGTGGCTCCTTCCGGTATGTGGATATGCAGATCCTTTTCTTTATAGAAGTTTTCATCGATACCGAGCTCTTTGGCTTTTGAACGGATATAGCTGATGCCCGCTTTCGCCGACTCCTGCATGACCTCCCCTAACTGTCCCGTCAGGACCAGCGTCCCGTTTCCCGGCAGCACGGCAGTCTCGATTGACAGGGTGTCTCCGCCCACCACGGTCCATGCCAGGCCCGTGGTCACGCCTGTTTCATTCTCTCCTTCTATTTTATCATAATGAAATCGTTTCTTTCCAAGGTATTTTTCAATATTCGCCGCAGTGATATTGATCGGGCCTGTATGCTTCTCCGCCACCTTCCTTGCCGACTTTCTGCAGACATTGGCTATTTCCCTCTCCAGGTTCCGGACGCCCGACTCTCTTGTATAGTTGTTTATGATGGCCCGAATAGCTGTCTCTGAAAAATTGACATCTCCTTCTTTCAGACCATGCTCGGATATTTTTTTAGGGATCAGGTACTGTTGAGCTATGCTGACTTTTTCTTCCTCCGTATAGCCGGTGACAGGAATGACTTCCATC
>JAKJCD010000027.1:5271-12756 GCA_022706625.1 Bacillota bacterium
GCGGTTGTAATGAACATCACTTTAGAAAGATCGAAAGGCACCTCAAGATAGTGGTCAGTAAAATCTTTGTTCTGCTCCGGATCAAGCACCTCCAGCAAAGCAGAAGAAGGATCCCCTCGAAAATCCGTACCGATTTTGTCCACTTCATCAAAGAGAAACACCGGATTGTTGGTTTTCCCCTCTTTTATAGCAGTTATTATCCTCCCCGGTATTGCCCCGATATAAGTCCTCCTATGCCCGCGTATTTCCGCCTCATCCCTTACCCCGCCCAGTGACATACGGACGAAATTGCGATCAAGGGCACGTGCTATGGACTTTGCGATGGAAGTTTTCCCTGTGCCCGGAGGCCCGACGAGGCATAGAATGGGTCCCTTCATGCTTTTTGAAAGCTGGACTACCGCAAGATACTCGAGCACTCTTTCTTTAACCTTCGCAAGGCCGTAATGGTCTTCGTCGAGTATGGTCTCGGCCAGTTTGATGTCTTTGCTGTCCTTGGAGGATTTGTTCCAGGGAAGTGCCAGGATCCACTCCACATAAGTGCGGATGACTCCGCCCTCAGCGGAATTACCGGAGATTTTTCTAAGCCTTTTGATCTCCTTTTCGACCTTCTCGTGTACAACAGGCTGCAGTTTCAGTCTTTTCAGCTGCTGAAGCCACTTACGAATCTCGTCTTCGGAATCCTCGTCCTCCCCCAGTTCCTCCTGGATGACCCTGAGCTGTTCTTTCAGATAGTATTCCCTCTGACTCTTGTTGATTTGTGTCCTGACCTTATTGGTGATAGAGCTTTCGATCTTCAGTATCTCTATTTCTTTCGTCAATATGGTGCTTAGGATCTCCAAGCGCCCTTCGACATCGAAAGCTTCCAGCACCTGCTGTTTCTCTTCGGTCCTGATATCCAGATGTGAAGTGATCACGTCGGCCAGTCGTCCCGGCTGCTCCACCGAGGCCACGGAGGGGAAGACCTCCTGTGATATCCTCGGGCTATAGTTTATATATTCCTCAAAGGATGACAATACTGTCCTCATCAGAGCCACGACCCGCGGCGGGATGCTTTCATACTCCCCTTCCTCGATGGCTGTGACTCTGCATTTAAAATAGGGTACCTCAAAGATGAATTCTTCTATCCGTCCCCTGCTCACGCCCTCCACCAGCACTCGTATAGTATCTCCCGGCAGACGCAGCATTTGCTTGATCTTAGCTATCGTCCCCACCTGATAAAAATCGTCCCGCGTGGGCAGATCCGTCTCTGCATTGATCTGTGCCGACAAGAATACGGTTTGATTCATCATCATGGCTTTTTCCAGAGCGCTTATGGATTTTTCCCGTCCTATATCAAAATGAAGCACCATATAGGGGAAAATCGACAATCCGCGTAAGGGGATCATCGGCATGACCTCTTTATGACCCTCGTATTCTTCTTTTTCGATTTCCTTAAAGTCTTCTTTTGCTTTTTTCAATCTAAACGCCTCCCCAGCTTAAAAACAGACGGCTGCAGCCGCCTGTTTTTTGTGTTCATGATGCAGATTCTTCCTTCTTTCCGTGTCTTTTTGTATCTCTCAGAACTAAAGTCGGCCCAGTATTATGATCTATAGTACTCTTTGTTATTATGCATTTTCTGATGTCGGTCCTTGAAGGTATATCGTACATGATATCCGTCATAACATGTTCCATGATGCTTCGAAGTCCCCTGGCTCCTGTTTTCCTTTCTATGGCCTTTTCCGCCAGCCTGAGGACAGCGTCCTCCTCGATCTCAAGCTCAACACCGTCCAGCTGGAACAGTTTTTTATACTGCTTCAGCAAAGCGTTTTTCGGTTCTTTGATGATACGCACAAGGGCTTCTGTTGAGAGCTCCTCAAGGGTCACCATAACCGGGAGCCTTCCGATAAACTCAGGTATCAATCCGTATTTCAAAAGGTCCTCCGCTTGGACTGATTTCAATACTTCGGCGCCCTCCGCTTTTGAAGATTTGATCTGTGAGTTAAAACCGATGGTTTTTTCTCCTATTCTCTTCTGTATGATTTTATCCAGTCCGTCAAAAGCTCCACCGCAAATGAACAGCACGTCGGTGGTATCGAACTGTATAAAATCCTGATGGGGATGCTTACGCCCGCCCTGAGGAGGCACACTGGCCACAGTGCCTTCCAGGATTTTCAGCAAAGCCTGCTGCACGCCTTCTCCGCTTACATCCCGTGTAATGGAAGGGTTTGCTGTCTTTCTGGCTATCTTATCTATTTCATCTACATAGACTATACCTTTTTGGGCTTTTTCGATATCGTAATCTGCGGCCTGGATAAGCTTAAGCAGGATGTTTTCCACGTCCTCTCCCACATATCCCGCTTCTGTCAAAGCTGTGGCATCGGCGATCGCGAAGGGAACATTGAGTATCCTTGCAAGAGTCTGTGCAAGGAGTGTCTTTCCGGAGCCTGTGGGGCCTATCATAACTATATTGCTTTTTTGCAGTTCCACATCATCCGGAGCTCCGGTACCCAATGCGCCTATTCTTTTATAATGGTTGTATACCGCTACCGCCAATGCTTTCTTTGCATCTTCCTGGCCTATTACATAATCCGAAAGAGCCTCAGATATCTCCTTGGGTTTGAGCAGCTTTATCGAATCTCCGAAACTGCCCGTACCCGACATCATGCTTTCGAACTCTTCTTTTATAATATCCTGACACAGCTCTATGCATTCATCGCAAATATACACGTTGGGGCCGGCCACAAGACGTCTGACCTGGTCCTGAGGTTTACCGCAAAATGAACACTTCAGCTGCTTTGATTCATCGTATTTTCCCATATTACTTCCTTTCGATCCTGTTTTTATTCAGCATTTCTTGATACGATAACTTTATCTATGATCCCATAGGCCACCGCATCCTCTGCGTCCATAAAGTTGTCACGATCCGTGTCTTTAGCCACACGCTTAAGGGGCTGGCCAGTATTTTCACTTAGTATCCTGTTTAGTTTATCCCTGGTCTTGATGATACGTTCCGCATGGATCTTCAGATCCTCCGCCTGACCGCTCATCCCGCCCAGAGGCTGATGGATCATAATGTCAGCATTGGGCAGCGGCAAATCTTTTCCCCTTTGTCCCCGCCGCCAGTAAAAATGCACCCATGCTGGCAGCCAGCCCTATACAGATTGTCGACACATCCGGTTTGATATAACGCATCGTATCGTAAATCGCCATGCCGGAGGTAATTGATCCTCCTGGGCTGTTTATATAAAAACTTATGTCCTTATTGGGATCTTCCGCTTCCAGAAACAGAAGCTGCGCCACCACCAGACCGGCGCTGTGTTCGTTGACTTCCTCTCCCAGAAAGACGATACGGTCTTTCAGAAGCCTCGAGTAGATATCATATGCCCGCTCTCCGCGGCTTGTTTGCTCAACCACCATTGGGACCAATGACATTGTTTTTTCCCCCTCCGCATAAATCGTATCTGTTATCCTATGACGGCATTCTCATATAAGAAGTCCACCGCTTTTCTGTTTCTTATATCCTGCCGGAGATAGGCGATCCCATTCTCTCCCATGGTCTTTTTCAGATTATCGATTTCCATCTTGTATTGTTCCGCCATAGCTTCAAGTTCCTTTTCGATATCCTCTTCTGATGCGGTGAGTTCTTCGGCGCCGGCAACAGCCTCAACGATCAATCTGGTTTTTACCTTTTTATACGCCTCGGGTTTGAGTTCTTCTCTGTATTCTTCTATATCCTTATTCAGGTATCCCAAGTATTGGTGCAGGTCTATTCCCTGATATCGCATTTGTTGCTGTATCTCCTGAAGCATATCGTCTGTTTGATCGCTTATCATTATGTCAGGTATATCAATCTCCGTCTCTTCATAGATTTTTTCTAAAACTGCATTCTTAGTCTCATACTCTGCTTTATCTTTCGCAATCTTTTCTAACTTATGCCTGATGTCGGTCTTCAATTCTCCCAGCGTCTCAAATTCGCTGACGTCCTTTGCAAATTCGTCATCGATCACCGGGAGCTCCGTTTCTTTGATTTCATGGATCTTGCATTTGAATACCGCTTCCCGGCCTGACAGAGTCTCGGAATGATACTCATCAGGGAAGGTCACATTGACATCCCGCTCTTCTCCCGCCACGGAACCGATTAGCTGTTCCTCAAAGCCCGGAATAAATGCATTGGAGCCTAATGTCAATGTCTGGCGTTCAGCGCTGCCTCCTTCAAACTGTTCTTCACCGATAAAACCCGCATAATCTATCAGCAGTGTATCGCCTTCTTTTGCTGGTCTGTCGGCAACGATCATCCTGGAATTTCTTTTCTGAAGAGCTGCCAGGTCCTTTTCAACATCTTCGTCGGAAACAGAATCATCTATTTTATCTACCTTTATGCCTTTGTAGTTTTTTACATCGACTATTGGATGAACGGCTACCTTCACCGTTACACCGAAGCCTTTATCATCTTCGATTTCATCAAAATCTGCCGATGGGCTATCCACAGGATTGATTGTAAGCTCTTTCAATGCCGCCGGGTAGCCGTCGGAGAATAATCTGTTGATCGCATCCTCATAAAAAACCTTATCGCCGTATTTAGTCTCAATCAGCTTTCTTGGAGCCTTTCCCTTGCGAAAACCATCTATGTTGTATTGGTGCCTTGTGGCCTTATATGCATTTACCAATGCATTTTCAAATTCATCCGCATCAAAATCCATTTTGAATGATACGTCATTTTTTTCTCTGCCCAGCATTGTTGCTTTCATGTACTTGCTTCCTCCATATTCTTTGTACTTTATTTTGACGGCGGATTCATTATACAATATATACCCATATTGTAAAGCGGAAAAACTCCGCGTACCAACACGTACCTTCATGTATTAATAAATAAAAGGTGGCCGGGGTCAAACAGGTACCCGGGCCATTATACCGATGGTATCAGGTAAAAAAGACACCCCGGATTACAGCATTATTTTTTTTGACGGTCTTCCGGCACAAACTTGAGCCCCCGCGCATACTTGCTGACATCAAGCGGGAACAGGTCATATTTTTCCTTCAGTATGTTCCCAAGGGCCGTCACATCTTCCTGTTCACCGGAAAACAGTTCAATTTCAAGTTCGCATATGGGAAGTTCACCGTTTTCAGTTAATATCTCACCTGTGTCAACAGCGATCTCCATTATGCTGTTCTCATAATCCACCCGGATCCGCCTTCGCACAAAGTTCATCTCAAGAATGCTGTAAAGCCGTTCTTCTCCGATGAGATCCATCATAGCTTTGCCTTGATCGCTTTCCCGGAAAATCTCCGGTGAGGGTTCCAGGAAACAAGCCGGATCGTCAACGGGGACATTGACTTCTTCACGTTTATGCAATCCGCCGCTGCTGCTTCCGTTCCATTTGAGAGAGGCTATAACCTTGTTGCCTTCCATCCTCACGCGGAAAGCCACATCGTTTTTCAGCAAAACTCTCTCTTCCGTATCGAAATATGCGGATTTCATATATACCGCTTCCTTTGAAGAAGAATCTCCGATTTTTTTCAGGTATTCATCTTCCCATATTGCCTCTGCCACCTCTTTGTTCCCGATGGCAAACTTCATTTCTATTTCCATTCATTGACCTCTTGTCGTTGCATATCATCAGGCAAAGCCTATCATATCATTTTATTTTACCATCTATTTTCATATACCGCAACACCCATTACTGACGGGGCATTGCGCCCTTTTAATCAAAGAGCGAAGTAGACAGATACCTTTCACCGGTATCTGGAAGCAGGACAACTATGGTCTTTCCTGCGTTTTCCGTACGCTTTCCCAACTGTGCAGCCGCCCATAATGCTGCTCCCGAAGAGATTCCTGCAAGCAGGCCTTCCGTTTTGGAGAGGGTCTTTCCCGCTGAAAAAGCATCCTCTGCGGCCACAGTAATGATTTCATCATAGACAGAGGTGTTCAAAACCTTCGGTACAAAACCAGCGCCGATGCCCTGTATTTTATGAGGCCCTTTGGCTCCCCCGGAAAGCACCGGGGAATCCGAAGGCTCGACGGCGACTATTTTAATTCCGCTGTTTTTCGATTTCAAGTATTCTCCTACACCCGTTATAGTCCCTCCTGTCCCGATCCCTGCGACAAATATGTCGATTTCACCTCCCGTATCCTGCCAGATCTCCGGACCTGTTGCAGCTCTATGGGCCGCCGGATTTGCGGGGTTAGTGAACTGGCCGGGGATTACCGCCCCCGGGATCTTTTTTACAAGCTCTTCCGCCTTGTCAATAGCACCCTGCATACCCTTTGCCCCTTCAGTCAAAACGATTTCCGCGCCGTAGGCTTTTAACAGGTTCCGCCGCTCTACACTCATAGTTTCCGGCATGGTAAGGATGATCCTGTACCCTCTTATCGCAGCCACCGAAGCAAGTCCGATGCCTGTGTTCCCGCTTGTAGGTTCTATGATGACGCTGCTCTTTTTTAAGATCCCTCTTTCCTCCGCATCATTTATCATTGACAACGCGACTCGGTCTTTAACACTGCCCGCCGGATTGAAGCACTCAAGCTTTGCGATAAGTGTCGCCGCTACCCCCGTTTCCCTTGCGTAATTATTCAGTGAAAGCATCGGTGTCCCGCCGATGAGTTCTGTCAGGCTGTTATATATCCTTTTCATTTTTCTCTCCTCTAATTATTGTTCCGCCTCCCACAACGATATCGCCGTCATAAAAAACCACTGCCTGTCCCGGTGTGACGGCTCTTTGGGGCTCCTTGAATTCCACCAGGATATTGCCGTTTCTCGTCGGCCGGATAGCAGCCGGCGTCTCGGGCTGTTTGTATCTGGTTTTGACCGTAACTTCCATAGGTCCTTCGAGTTTATCGAAAAGGATGAGGTTTATATCCGTCGCAACAAGCTTCCTGTTTAGAAGATCATCACTGCCGCCCAGGGTAACTGTGTTACTTTCATTATCGATACCGACCACATACATGCGTCTGCCAAACCCGATATTTAGACCCCGGCGCTGGCCCAGAGTATAGTGTATAAGGCCCTTGTGCCTTCCCACCTTATTTCCTTCCCTGTCGATGAAATCTCCCGGTTCCGATTTGACTCCCATTACATTTTTAAGAAAGCCTGCATAATCATCATCTATGACAAAGCAAATATCCTGGCTTTCAGGCTTTTTTGCATTTACCAGACCTTTTTCCTCTGCCAGCGCCCTTACCTGGCTTTTCAGCATATCTCCCAATGGGAACAGGATCCTCTGAAGCTGCTGCTGGGTCAGGGTATAAAGCACGTAGGTTTGATCTTTTGAGGAGTCCTTCGCCTTTTTTAATAAATATCTCCCGATTTTTTTGTCATATTCTACTCTCGCATAATGACCGGTGGCGATATAATCATTCCCAAGAAGCATAGCCCGCTCCAAAAGCTTTCCGAATTTGATATGGCGGTTACAGTCGATGCATGGGTTGGGGGTTTCCCCCCTTTGATATGTTTCGGAAAATTTCGCCATAACACTTTTTCGGAATTCGAGCCCGAAATTGAATACATA
>JAKJCD010000027.1:12766-15922 GCA_022706625.1 Bacillota bacterium
GCGAAATCCCAGCCTTTGCGCCGCAGCTCTCGCATCCTCGACATCCGCAAGGGAGCAGCAGGTGCGGGACCCATCGCCGATGTTCAGGTCTTCGCTGTCATAGAGCTTTAACGTGACCCCGCAGACTTCATATCCCTGTTCTTTTAATAAAACTGCGGCGATGGTGCTGTCCACTCCGCCGCTCATTGCTATCATTACTTTTTTATCCATCATATCAGCCTTGCAAAGCTTGTTCAAGGTCAGCGATCAGATCCTCGACATGTTCGGTCCCTATGGACAACCGGATGGAATTGGGACGTATTCCCGTTTCCAGCAGCTCCCTTTCGTTCATCTGGGAATGAGTGGTGCTTGCGGGATGGATGACCAGTGATTTAACGTCTGCTACATTGGCAAGAAGGGAAAAGAGCTCAAGCCTGTCAATAAAAGCTCTGGCCTCCTGCCTGCCGCCCAAAATATCGAAGGTAAAGATAGAGCCGCCGCCGCTGGGGAAATACTTGCGATATAAAGCCTGGTATGGACTGTCCGGCATTGAAGGATGGTTCACCCTCTCTACCCGCTGATGATTTTTAAGGTAGTTGATTATCTTAATCGTGTTTTCGACATGGCGTTCGACCCTGAGGGAAAGGGTCTCAAGACCTTGCAAAAAAAGGAATGAATTAAAAGGACTGAGAGCTGCGCCCAGATCACGAAGCAAAATAACTCTGGCCTTTACAATGTATGCCAAAGGCCCCGCAGTCTCGGTAAATCTTACGCCGTGATAGCTTTGGTTAGGTTCAGTCAAAGAGGGGAATTTCCCCGAAGCAGCCCAGTCGAACTTCCCTCCGTCTATGATGATGCCGCCGATGGAAGTCCCATGACCTCCGATGAATTTGGTCGCCGAATGTACGACTATATCTGCGCCGTACTCTATCGGCCGCAGCAGGTATGGTGTGGCAAAAGTATTATCCACAATAAGAGGTATGCCGAAACCGTGTGCTACCCCGGCCAGCTCTTCGATATCTATAAGGCTGGAATTCGGGTTGCCCAGACTTTCGATAAACACTGCTTTTGTATTGTGTCGAATGGCATCACTGAAGCTTCCTTTCACATCGGGATCCACGAATGTAGTTTCGATGCCGTAATCTTTCAGAGTATTGGCAAAAAGATTAAAGGTCCCTCCGTACAGGGTTTTGGCAGAAACTATGTGATCCCCTGCCTTTGCTATGTTCTGTATCGCATAGGAGATGGCAGCAGAACCGCTGGCTGCCGCCAGTGCTCCCTTGCCGCCTTCCAGAGCGGCCATTCTCTTTTCAAAAATATCCGTAGTCGGGTTCATTATGCGGGTATAAATGTTTCCGCTTTGAGACAGATCAAATCGTCCTGCGGCCTGGTCGCAATCATCGAAAACATAAGACGTGGTCTGATAAACAGGAACCGCTCTGGCGCCTGTTGCCGGATCAGGCTGCTCCTGTCCTGCATGGATCTGCAAGGTCTCAAATCTGTATTTTTTCTCGTTAGACATTTTGTACCCTTTCTGTTGATTACTGCTCGGCGGATTTAGAGTCTCTGCGCTATTACCGTTTCTGCAGTGCTTCTTTCACTTTGTTTATCAGATTTTGGGTAATTAAAGCCGTCATTCCCCAAATCGCATATCCTTTGTATTGATATATCGGTATCGATGTTACACCCTTCCTCCAGTTGTATCCCATGTCTTTATTGATCTTTTCATAAGGGAAATCCTCAGGGATCTTAGGATAAACATCCGAATTGTAAACAAGCGGTTCCGTCTCCATCAAATAAGAAACAGGCACCAGGAACACCTCTTTAACTTCATCCTTGCTTGCGGTAACACTGATGTAGGCATCGTAATTGATGGTACCTAAAAATGGGTACATGGTAAAGTTGCTGTAGGTGTGCAAATAATCCAAAGGTGATATTATCTTTATGTCTTCCGGTTTAATCAGAAGTTCTTCACAAGCCTCTCTGATAGCGCATTCTTCCGGTAATTCTCCTTCCTCTATCCTGCCTCCGGGGAAAGATACCTGTCCCGGCTGTATACGCAGGGTGTCAGCCCTGACTTCGTACAGGATATTGAGCTGCCCCTGATATTCCAGTAAGGGTACCAATACGGAATAATATCTATAATACCCAAGAGGACCCGGCTTATAATCTTTGAATATTTTTTCGAAATCGCTGATTTTTAACATCCGCTTTTCCTTATTACACTACCCTTGTCAACTCGCCTCTCAAGTTCTCCGCCATCAGTTCTTTTATTTTGTCAATATTATATCCCATGCTGAGAAGGTAGTAAAGCTTAGCGACAGCAGCTTCTACCGTCATATCGTATCCGCTGACAGCACCGGATCTGGCCAATTCCTCACTGACTTCGTATTCGCCTATAATCGCCGTACCCTTCAGGCATTGGGTGCAGACGACTATAACGGTACCGTTGCGTTTTGCTATGGACAAAAGCCTCTTCATCCCGCCCTGACGGTCGGGGATGTTGCCGGCGCCGAATGCTTCTATTACGATCCCCTTCAGGTTTTCAGTCATAATGTTATCGAATATCTCGTACTGAATGCCGGGAAATATCTTAAGGACTGCGATCTGATGCTCTCCGAACTCTACCAGTTTAAGTCCGCTGCCCGGTTTTTGTATCATCTTTTCCTTTATGGCGATCCTTACCCCCACCTCTGCAAGAGGCGGGTAATTTGGAGAATCAAATGCCAAAAGATCATCTGCGCTTATTTTTGTTGCCCGGTTCCCTCTAAGAAGCAATCCTCCGAAATAAAGGCATACCTCCGGCACGAAGTGATTTCCGGCCAGCATGAGTGCCGTTATCAGGTTTCCCCTTGCATCGTTCCGTGTTTCGCAAAGCGGTATCTGGGAACCGGTCAGTATGACCGGTTTTGCGAGCCCCTCCAGCATGAAGGAAAGAGCTGAAGCGGTATAAGCCATGGTATCCGTACCGTGAAGAATAACAAAACCGTCATAGTCATCGTATCTGCTTTCGATATCACGGGCGATCTTTAACCATTCGTCAAGAGAGATATTGGATGAGTCCAGTAAAGGATCATATTCGATAAGGTCAAAGATCGGAAGATCCGGATACTCCCTGCCTGAGATCTCCTCCAGTGCTGAGCTCATATAGAACTTCCCCAGGGAATAACCGCTGTC
>JAKJCD010000280.1:0-247 GCA_022706625.1 Bacillota bacterium
TATCACCAGCCTCCGCCTCGGCGCAGATTTCTGAAAGCTGATTATAAAATCGGCCTCTCCCAGCCAGTCTCTGAGATTTCTTGTCACATGTCTTTCGATGATCACATCAGATGTCCTGACCCATACTTGACTTGACAGACAGTGTCAAAACAAGTCCTGACTTGGTTATTGACTTCACCTACAAACAAAGGAAATTAAAAATACTTGCCATTGTGAATTACTATTTGAAAGGTGCTACGCTCCGCAT
>JAKJCD010000280.1:257-617 GCA_022706625.1 Bacillota bacterium
ATGCGGTTGTTAAGCGCTGTTGCTCATATCTTTTATTATTTGTTTTTCTTCATCTGTCAGATTAATTAGATCAGGATTTGCATCATCTATTGCAGACACAAGCTTTTCTTTTGCAATATTAGTTGCTTTCGTAAGCTCGATAGATTCTTCTATACTTTCAAATAGGTCGATAACATCAGACTTTTGTTCAATAGTATATGGAAGCTCATGTGCTTCATATCCTGTAAAAAATCTTTCCAGACGTCGATAGTTTTTGCGCAATTCTTGAATTCGAAGGACCCAATTATCTAAATGGTCAGGTTTCACAGGCTTAATCCATTTTTTATGAACCAGATCATTTTGTATTTCAAGCGCTTTTTC
>JAKJCD010000281.1 GCA_022706625.1 Bacillota bacterium
CACCATCTTGTTCAGCCAAAATGATTTGGCCTGAATCAGCTACAGCTGCAGCCTCCATACCGGTCGAGACCAATGGTACCTCTGGGCGCAGTAAAGGCACAGCCTGCGTCTGCATATTCGAACCCATCAATGCTCGGTTGGCATCATCATGCTCTAAGAAGGGGATTAGCGCAGCACTAATACCAACCACTTGATTGGGGGCTACATCCATGTAATCGATATACTCATAGTCATAAATAGCAAACGTCGAGTAGTAACGCAAGAGTTCCGTCGGATGAATTCTCCGTATTCATTCAGCGGTGCATTCGCTTGTGCGATGACATACTTGTCTTCCGCATCCGCTGAGAGGTAAACATACTCATCGCTCACATAGGGGCGAACTAATACTTCCTTAATCCCTAACTCGCGGATCTTCGCTGCCATTTCTGGGGTCACCCGTGTTTCCGCAGGATAGATGATTTCTCCAGTCTGGGGATCTTTGATATCCTGCCGCAGCAAGTGATTGACCAAATTCGGGTCAGATCCTTTCATCGAGCGGTAAACTTTACGGTATGGCGTCTCAATGAAACCATATTCATTGACCGTGGCGTAAGAAGCTAATCTGCCGAT
>JAKJCD010000282.1 GCA_022706625.1 Bacillota bacterium
CCAAATGTAAACCAAATCATTCTTTGAGCGGGGTTTTGGTTTACATTTCCGGCGGGCAGCGCCCGCCGGGGGCTGGAATCATGGCCGAATGTAAACCAAATCTGTCTTTGTCAGGGTTTTGGTTTACATTTCCGGTGGCTAGTAAGGCACGGGGTGGCAAACAAAGCGTCCCCGTGCCATTTTTGGTTTATATTTCCGGCGGCTAGTACTCCGTAACACTTAAAAGTTTTATTTGATTACTGGATATAAGCGTTTTAATTTTATGCGAGCATCTGCGGTGGTAAAATGCCAGTCAACCCCTTGCTGTTTATGATTACGGTCAGAATACCATGCTTTTAGCTCGTGATTGAGATCCTGCAGATTATCAATCCTCCTGGTTCCAAGGCATTGGCGGCCAAGCGCAGATAATTCAATCTCCGCAATGTCCAGCCAACTTCCGTGCTTCGGAGTGTAATGTATTTCAAGCCGTTTTGCCATACGCAATGCATCCTCCGGATGGAAGGCTTCATACAAGGAAGAGATATTATGCGTATTGAGATTGTCCATAACCAGGATCACTTTTTCGGCATGCGGGTATTGTTTCTCCAGTAGCCATTGGATGTGGTAC
>JAKJCD010000283.1 GCA_022706625.1 Bacillota bacterium
CACCGCCCAATTGCTGATCGTACAAGGCCGCCTCGGTGGCGGTCATGGCCATCTTCATGCCGTTAAAGGTCATGTAGGCTATGGGTTCCAGCAGGATTTTGTACTCGCCGTTGATTAACACGTCATAGTTAAATCCGGTAACGTCGGCTATTCTCATCAGAGTGTACTCGGAGCAGAAATACCGTTTGATCTCGTCAATGTTGGCCTGTCCGCTGCCAGAGCTGATGATGCGTGGAATGGTCTGCGCGGGGTTGATGTATGTGTACCCGTTTACTTTTACACTTAAGCTGGCACCACTGTTATATTGCAGCTTGGATACTTTGCCAAAGTGTATGATCGTGCTTGGCGGCGTTTTATTGGTAAAATCCACCGGCGTCGTTACAGGCGTTCCATCGCTGGCCCGCACAACGGTGATCCGGACGGCTTCATCCCGCGCATTCCAATAGTTTTGGCTGGAGCCGCTGCCCATCCCGCCGCCGCCGTGGTCGATGTTTCCCTCGCCTTCGGCGTAGGCGGTCAGGGGAAGCAGAAACGCCAGCAACAGGACCAGCGACAGTAAAATGCTGATTTTTCTTTTCATACGATGCCTCCTATGGGCAGCAAAAAA
>JAKJCD010000284.1 GCA_022706625.1 Bacillota bacterium
ATACTGGATGCCGGGAAAAGAAAGGAAATAACAAAGAAGCAAAGGCTTTCAGGAACAGTGATAAAATCAAAAGAGCCGGGAAGAAACGAACCCTGCCCTTGCGGAAGCGGAAAGAAATATAAAAAGTGCTGCGGCGCTAATAAATAACGTATAAAAGATAACTCCCAAAGGAAGATTTACCGATGGGAGTTTTTATTAATCGCATAGGAAAGGGGATATCTATGAAATACGGCGATTTAAGAAACAAGCAGGGCCTTACCGAGAAGGAATTTTTGGCCCGTTATGATGCAGGGCGCTATGATAGGCCTTCCGTTACAGTAGATATGCTTGTTTTTTCAATTACGGGCGAAATGAAGAAAGAGTTGAAGATACTTATGGTAAAAAGAGGGGATCATCCCTTCATGGGATATTGGGCACTTCCCGGAGGTTTTGTAAATATGGATGAAAGCCTGGATGCGGCGGCCCTTAGGGAGCTGAAGGAAGAAACGGGCATTGAGGATGTATATATGGAGCAGCTGTATACATGGGGGGATGTTGACAGAGATCCCCGCACCAGGGTTATAGGCTGTTCATATATGGCTATTGTTGACAGCAGCA
>JAKJCD010000285.1:0-313 GCA_022706625.1 Bacillota bacterium
CCATATCTAAAACCGTAAGAAACGATCCATTATCCTTAGAAAGAACCATGGTCTTCCCCTCGGACACAAGAAAAAGGAACTTCTCTGTATCGTCTTGGGCTAAAAACGGAGTGCCGGGTGAACCCGGAAATGAACCGCCGGTATGGTCAAGTCCTGTCATCAACGCATCCGTAAAGGAATATGACCATAGTTCAACCCCTGTTAGAGCGTCCCAGCATTGCATCGTATACGGCGGCACCGGAAGGCTGTCATACTCCACGCCCTCCCAGGCTGCGGACAACTTATAAAGCCGGCTCTGGTCTGCGATAAAGTT
>JAKJCD010000285.1:359-592 GCA_022706625.1 Bacillota bacterium
CCCGAAAGGCGTATTGACAGACATAGTCTTTGTTGCTGCCTGTGCTCCGGGTCCCGTAGATGCCGCCGGCATCATTTTCTCTACGGTAATACTGGCGTCAATCCCCTGCTGCAGAAGATCCATCTCAAGCCGTGCCTGATTTGTCTTCACGCGGTTGTATTCTGTTTGCCCTCCGGCAAGGATTGTTATATCTGCACTTTTGGCGCTAATTGGTTTTAGACTGACAACAGGAG
>JAKJCD010000286.1 GCA_022706625.1 Bacillota bacterium
CCCCCTTCAAGTCGGGAAGCTCGGGGGTGATGACGGAGAAGTATTGGTCGCCCCCACTCTCCGGGGGGCGGGATTGGTTAGGGGTTTGATTTATATCCGATGTATTAAATACCGCGACTTGGGGATTGCCACCATATTCTATTGGTTCAATATAGACACCATCGTGTCCGCGCCTTATGAGTTCTTCCTTGAATTTACTTGCGGCATCCTTCGATTCAAAGCCCTGTGCTTCCCAATAGCTCATGATGTACGGGTTCTTAAGGTTTATTCTTGCCTCAACAACCCTCTTTCCATAAGTCTGTGCTATTTCCCTGTCAGGAGTGAAGAACAACCCAAATACGGATGTTGGATGGTCATGTTTTGCGCCAGCATGTACTTCTGACAAATTCCCCACGACATCTGTTCCGTGATAAAAGATCCGATTCCGTATAAATCTATGGGGTTTCCCACCCTCGGGCTTAGGGGTTGCTTCGGTGGTTTTTTCGCCCGGCCCCTGCTTGGAGGTCATGGCATACCCCATAGCATTTTTCTCGGCAGCGGACAAGCCCTTGCGGTCGAAGATTCTCCCGCTTTCAATCCCGCGAAGTATA
>JAKJCD010000287.1:0-244 GCA_022706625.1 Bacillota bacterium
AGTTTTGTGTAACATAATGACCGCCTGGCCGAGCAATCGCTTCCAGCCGGTGTTCATACCTCGCGTGGCTGAAGCGTGTGTTGAACTTTTCAATTGTAAGGAAACACATTACCAGACATAACGATATTGCAACATTGTAGGTGAAACGGCTGCTGAAAAACTTTATCGGACATGATCTATCAAGTCCAGTATAGGAAGTGACAGACTATGTCCGTTACGGGTTCTCAATCCAATGGCGTCTATC
>JAKJCD010000287.1:254-590 GCA_022706625.1 Bacillota bacterium
CTTTTCCAGTTTTTTGGCCAGCAGTTCACGGATGATCTTCGGGTTGGCTTTTCCGCCTGAGGCCTGCATGATCTGGCCGATCAGAAAACCCATGGCTTTGCTCTGGCCGGCACGGAAATCATTGACCGCCGACGGCTGTTCACCCAAAACCCTGTCGATGAGAGAATCGAGCTCACCGCGGTCGGAAACCTGCTTAAACCCCCTGGCATGGACAATGGCATCCGGCGATTCTTCAGAGTCAAACAAATGGACCAACACTTCGCGTGCCGCATTTGCGTTGATTTCGTCATTGGACAACATTTTCAGCAGCATGGCAAATCGGGCCGGTGTCACAGG
>JAKJCD010000288.1 GCA_022706625.1 Bacillota bacterium
CTCAATCAGCCGGATATGGACAGGCTCTCCTTCGCAGAGCGTTTCGGACTCATCGTGGATCGCCAATGGACCTGGAAGGAAAACAACCGGATGGATCGCTATCTGAAAAATGCCCGGCTGAAACTTAACGCCTGCGTGGAGGATATCGACTATAAAACCCCGAGGGGAATCGACCAATCTGTCATGATGAACCTCATCTCCTGCGACTGGGTCAGGCGCCACCACAATATCATCATCACCGGCCCCACCGGCGCGGGAAAGACCTTCCTCGCCTGCGCCCTGACCAACAAGGCCTGCCGGGAGGGATACCGCGCCTTCTACATCCGTTCCCCCAAGTTCTCCTATCAGATGGCCTTGGCCAAGGGAGACGGAAGTTACGGCAAAACAATCAACAAACTCGCCAAGGCCCATGTCCTGGTGATTGACGATCTCGGCCTCACACCCATGACCGATCCCGAACGAAGAGATCTCCTGGAAGTCGTCGAGGAAAGACACGGTCATGCTTACACTATCGTCACGAGTCAGTTGCCAGTCGAACACTGGCATGAACAGATCGGCGATCCTACCATCGCCGACGCCATCCTCGACC
>JAKJCD010000289.1:0-242 GCA_022706625.1 Bacillota bacterium
TTCCAAAGCCCGAGAAACCATTCCCTTCGTTTCATGGTCAGTGACAGTTTCAGAATGCGACGGTTGCCATCCTTCACCATATAGCCACCCATGGCAAACAGCTTGTACCGTAACGTCGCCATCTTCTGTTGGACTTTCGTTCCAATAATGCTCTGTCGGAACAAACTCATCAGATTGTAAGCCAGCATGACCATGTTTAATGCCGCCTCCGTTCCGTAAAAGCTATGGAGGTTGAAACTGTC
>JAKJCD010000289.1:261-585 GCA_022706625.1 Bacillota bacterium
AAAGATTCCAGACCTGAAGCGCCGGCAAGGTTAAATTCGTAATGAAGCAATGGTACCGGTACTGGTTGTAAAGGTCGCTGCCCTCAAACAGCCGCAATTGCCTGCCTGTCGCTTTCGGACGATCCTGAATCTTCTGACGGATGATGACCATCCGGCGGGCTTTTGAACCGTTGATGCCTTGATATTGCGTTTCACTGATCTCAATGCCGTCGTCCAACTTCCACCAGACTTTCTGCCGGGAAATCTCTTTCTGGATCGGCCCATACAGACGAGCCGCGATAATGTAAGATATTGGACCTTCTTCCCGATCCTCAAGATAACGGA
>JAKJCD010000028.1:0-15526 GCA_022706625.1 Bacillota bacterium
CTTTGATCAGTACTTTGAAGGATTCCGGGATACCCGGCTCCGGGATGTTTTCTCCTTTTACGATGGCTTCGTAGGTCTTGACCCTTCCTATCACATCATCGGATTTTACCGTTAATATCTCCTGAAGGGTGTAAGCAGCTCCGTATGCTTCAAGGGCCCATACTTCCATCTCTCCGAAACGCTGACCTCCGAACTGGGCCTTTCCTCCCAATGGCTGCTGGGTCACAAGGGAATAAGGTCCTGTGCTTCTGGCATGGATCTTATCATCTACCAGGTGGTGGAGTTTCATCATATACATATAGCCTACAGTGACAGGATTATCGAAAGGCTCTCCGGTCCGCCCGTCGCGAAGAATGAGCTTGCCGCTTTCCGGGTAGCCGCAATCACGTAAAAGGTCGATGATGGCAAGCTCGCTGGCGCCGTCAAATACCGGTGTGGAAATATACCATCCTTTATATTTTGCAGCCAGACCCAGATGTGTCTCCAACACCTGTCCGATATTCATACGTGACGGAACCCCGAGGGGGTTAAGCATGACCTGCAGGGCCGTGCCGTCCTCCATGAAAGGCATATCCTCTTCGGGCAGAATCCTGGAAATGACACCCTTGTTTCCGTGGCGGCCCGCCATCTTATCGCCGACGCTGATTTTGCGCTTGGTCGCCACATAGCAACGGACCAGCTTATTGACGCCGGGTGGCAGCTCATCTCCTTTTTCTCTGGAAAAGACTTTAACATCCACAACGATACCGGTCTCCCCATGTGGGACTCTCAGAGATGTATCCCTGACCTCCCTAGCTTTCTCGCCGAAAATGGCTCTGAGCAGCCTCTCCTCCGCAGTAAGCTCCGTCTCTCCTTTAGGTGTGACCTTCCCCACCAGGATGTCCGAAGAACTCACCTCGGCTCCGATGCGAATGATCCCTTCTTCATCCAGATCCTTTAATACATCATCTCCCACATTGGGGATGTCTTTTGTGATCTCCTCGGGACCCAGCTTGGTATCCCTGGCCTCCGATTCATATTCCTCTATATGGATGGAAGTAAGAGAGTCTTCCATGATAAGTTTTTCATTGAGGATAATGGCATCTTCGTAGTTATAGCCTTCCCAGGTCATGAATCCTATTAGCAGGTTTCTGCCCAAGGCTATCTCACCCATATCCGTTGACGGTCCGTCTGCGATGACCTCTCCCTCTTCGATCCGCTCGCCGTGGTATACAATAGGCTTTTGGTTTATGCAGGTCCCCTGGTTGGAACGTTTGAATTTCAGCATCTTATACTCATCGACGCCATTGTCACTGTCCCTTCTTATCCTTATTCTGTTGGCATCCACATACTCCACCGTGCCCGCCTCTTTTGCAAGGACAACGACACCGGAATCTTTTGCGGCCTTGTACTCCATGCCGGTGCCTACTATAGGCGTATCGGTGACTAAAAGAGGCACAGCCTGACGCTGCATATTCGAACCCATCAAAGCGCGGTTGGCATCATCATTTTCTAAAAACGGTATCATAGCAGTGGCTACTGATACTACCTGCTTCGGCGAAACGTCCATATAATCCGCTTCTTCCCGCAGTACCAGATCCAATGCCCCGCCGGGTTTTCTCACAACTACTTTGCTGTTTATGAAATGCCCTTCTCTGTCAAGAGGCTCGTTTGCCTGAGCTATTATGACCTGTTCTTCTTCATCTGCGGTAACATACTGGATCTCTTCCGTGACCCTGCCTTTTGCCTTGTCAACTATCCTGTAGGGGGTTTCTATGAAACCGTATTCGTTGATCCTTCCGTAAGTGGTGAGCGAACCGATGAGCCCGATATTAGGGCCTTCCGGTGTTTCGATAGGACACATACGGCCGTAATGGGAGTGGTGGACATCTCTCACCTCAAATCCCGCTCTTTCTCTTGACAGCCCGCCGGGCCCCAGAGCGGAGAGTCTTCTCTTGTGGGTCAACTCTGCCAAAGGGTTGGTCTGATCCATAAACTGAGACAGCTGGCTGCTGCCGAAAAACTCTTTGATAGCCGCTGTTACCGGACGGATATTCATCAGGGCCTGTGGCGTCGTGACCTCGATATCCTGGGTAGTCATCCTTTCCTTTACGACTCTCTCCATTCGGGCAAGCCCTATGCGAAACTGATTCTGCAGCAATTCCCCGACAGTTCTCAGCCTTCTGTTTCCCAGATGGTCGATGTCGTCTACTGATCCGATACCCTCTGTCAGGTTGAGAATATAGCTGATGGATGCGATGATGTCGTCAAGTATGATATGCTTGGGTGAAAGCTTATTCTTAAAGGAAATCAATGCTTCTCTTATATCCTTCTCTCCCTTATAGTTTTCCAGTATCCATTTGAGTAAAGGATAATAGACCTTGTCCGGAAGCTTTGACGAAGCCATATCAAAAGGCACGAAGTCTTTCAGGTTAACAAAGCAATTCCCGATCACCTTGACCGGACGGCCTTCAGAAGCCTTGCTGTAAACCATGATGTATTCGGCCCCGGAATTTTCTATCGCTCTGGCTAAAGCTCTGTCGATAACGGTTCCTTCCTCCGCCAGCACTTCCCCCGTGAAAGGATGGACGACGGCCTCCGAGGCTCTGCATCCGACGATGCGATTTGACAATCCAAGCTTTTTATTATATTTATATCTTCCTACTTTTGCCAGGTCATATCTTTTTACATCAAAAAACAATGCTTCTATGAGATCATAAGCACTTTCAAATGTGGCAGGCTCTCCGGGACGAAGCTTCTTATAGATTTCCTTTAGCCCTTCTTCGTAATTATCCGTTATGTCTTTGGCCAGTGATTTTTCGAGGCGGTCGTTAGCACCGAAAACCCTGAGGATTTCTTCGTTAGTCCCCTCATAGAGTATTTTAGCAGTTTCACTTAAAAAATCCCCGTATCTGCGAACCTTTTTCTGAAGATCGGCCTCTGAAATATCAGGGTTTTTCCTTCTTTCGCCTATGACCTTTTCTTCTACGGATTTGCCGGAAAGCGCTCTCAGTATAGTCGTCACCGGCTGCTTTCTCGTGCGGTCCACTCTTACCGAGATCACTTCGTTGGAGTCAGTCTCATATTCAAGCCATGCACCGCGATTGGGGATTATCTGCGTTGAAAAAAGCTTGTTATTTGATTTGTCGATAGTTACATCGTAGTAAGGTCCCGGGGACCTGACCAGCTGGGTGACTACGACACGCTCCGCCCCGTTATAAATAAAGGTACCCTTTTCCGTCATGAGAGGGAAATCTCCCATGAATACTTCCTGTTCCTTTACTTCGCCGGTTTCCTTGTTGACCAATCTGACTTTGACCTTCAGAGGAGCGGAATAGGTTGCGTCCCTTTCCTTGCATTCCTCCTGATCATATTTCGGCTCATCGTTGATGGAATGATCGATAAATTCAAGGACCAGATTGTCTGCATAGTCCCTGATCGGAGATATATCTTCAAAAACCTCTTTTAAACCTTCCTGTATGAACCATTCGTAAGAATCTTTTTGGATTTGGATCAGATTGGGCATAGGTGCTACTTCGTGAATCAATGAGTAGCTCATCCTCGTTTTTTTACCGATTTTAACGGGTTGTGGCATATTCATCACTCCTTGTATATACAACGACCTACTTTGCGTGGCAATGTACTATGATATCACAACAAAAACAGGTAGTCAACAAAAACTTCATCGTTGATACCGTAAAAATGACCCGTTTTTATTATAAAAACGGGTCTCATGTCTGCCGTTCAGCAAATAAAAATCAATGAAGAGGCTTTCTATTTCAGCTCTACGGAAGCACCGACATCTTCCAGCTGCTTCTTTATCGCCTCGGCCTCGTTCTTCTCGATGCCTTCCTTCACGTTGTTGGGAGCTCCGTCTACCAGGTCTTTGGCTTCTTTGAGCCCTAATCCGGTCAATTCCCTTACTACCTTGATGACCTTGATCTTCTCAGCCCCTGCACTTGTCAGGACGACTGTGAATTCTGTCTGCTCCTCAACTGCTTCCGCTACTGTTCCTGCTGCTCCCGCCACTGCAACGGGTGCTGCCGCTGATACTCCGAACTCTTCTTCACAAGCCTTTACAAGCTCATTGAGTTCCAGTACTGTCATGCCTTTGATGGCTTCTATGATTTGTTCCTTATTCATTTTTATCTCCTTTTCTTTTTCTGTCCCTAAAGGGGGGGACGGTTTTATGCTTGTTTCAATTAGGCTTCCTTTGCATCCGCAATCGCCTGTAAGGTACGGACCATCTTGGAAACCGGCGACTGGATGCTGCCCATAAACTTAGCGATGAGCTCTTCTCTTGAAGGCAGGAGAGCAATATCTTTCATATGGTCACCGTCATAAAAATCGCCTTCGACAATGCCCCCTTTGAAATTCATCTTCTTGTAATCCTTCATGATCGCATTCAGTACTCTGGCGGGAGCAACCGCATCTTCATATCCGAAGGCAAATGCACTTGGACCGGACAGAACTTTGTCCAGTGCTTCAAAGGCAGTGTCGGTGACGGCT
This sequence comes from Bacillota bacterium, assembly GCA_022706625.1. Lineage (GTDB taxonomy): Bacteria > Bacillota > Clostridia > Peptostreptococcales > Anaerovoracaceae > UBA1426. The sequence goes on from JAKJCD010000028.1 coordinate 4,489, forward strand.
CTGCTAAACAAGGTGTTTTTATAAACGGTATAGTCGATATTGGCTTCTCTGAGTTTTTTTCTCATGGCATTGGCTTCCGCCACATTGATCCCCATATAATCGATGACCACTGCCGATTTTGCTTTTTCAAGCTTACTTTTGATCTCATCGATAACTGCCTGCTTTTGTTTCAAATGTTCTTGTGATGGCATGAACTTTCTCCTTTCCGGTATCGTTCCCGCCGACCGGGGCGGTATTGCCGCCGATCCCGGTTCCGATACACCGATATGTCTGTTGTTTTAATAAAAAAAGCCTCTTCTATCCTGCAGACAGAAAAGGCTCGATTCGTTGGATGTATCAAAAACCTCGGCAGGAAATTAAGCTTCGGGCACCTGCTGTCTACAGTCTATATGCAGTTTTATAAGAGCTTTTTTTACCTCTTAGTTAAAGGTGAGCTTCATAGGATTGATCTTGACCCCGGGCCCCATGGTGCTTGCCACAGTGACGCTCTTAAGATACTGACCCTTGGCAACGGATGGTTTGGCTTTTACGACAGCTTCCACAAGAGCATTGAAGTTGTCAGCAAGCTTATCCCTGCCAAATGAGACCTTTCCGATGGGAGTATGGATTATGTTGGTCTTATCCAGACGATACTCCACTTTACCTGCTTTGATCTCGGAAAGCGCCTTCTCAATGTCCATTGTGACGGTCCCGGACTTGGGGTTTGGCATCAGACCCTTAGGTCCTAAAATCTTTCCAAGCCGTCCTACCACACTCATCATATCCGGGGTGGCGACGACCACATCAAAATCAAACCAGCTTTCGGATTGTATCTTCTGAGCAAGCTCTTCCGCACCTACGTAATCTGCGCCGGCATCTTCGGCTTCCTTTGCCTTGTCGCCCTTTGCAAATACCAGAACTCTTTTGGTTTTTCCGGTCCCGTGAGGAAGAACGATGGCGCCTCTCACTTGTTGATCCGCATGCCTTCCGTCTACGCCTAATTTGATATGGATCTCAACGGTTTCATCAAATTTTGCTTTAGCGGTCTGCAGTACCAGATCAAGACCTTCATTTACTTCATATAGTGTTGCTTTGTCAACTAATTTTGCCGACTCTCTGTAATTCTTACCTCTTTTTGGCATTTTTCTACCTCCCTGTGGTTGTAACGGCTGCCGCCTCCCACTTTACTAATCGCGAATAACGATTCCCATACTTCTTGCAGTGCCCCGTATCATTTCTGTTGCCGAATCAAGGTCTGCGGCATTAAGATCCGGCATTTTCAGCTTTGCTATTTCCCTTGCCTGATCCGAAGTAAGCGTAGCCACTTTCTTCTTATTGGGCTCTCCGGAAGCGGCAGTCAGATTGGCCGCCTTTTTCAACAACACCGCAGCCGGCGGCGTCTTTGTGATAAAGGTAAAAGATCTGTCCGCATATACTGTTATGACCACCGGAATGATCATTCCTGCCTGATCGGCTGTCCTGGCATTGAATTGCTTGCAGAAATCCATTATGTTTACACCCTTTTGACCTAAGGCGGGGCCCACTGGCGGCGCAGGAGTTGCATTGCCCGCCGGGATCTGCAGTTTTATCAAGCCTTCTACTTTTTTTGCCATATTGTCACGATTTCCTTTCTCCCGCTGCCGCATGCTTGTGCAAAAGCAGGTTATTTTGCGCCTGGCGCTATATTTTATCCACCTGGCCGAATTCCAGCTCGACGGGGGTATCCCTGCCGAACATAGAAATGCGTACCTTCAGGATCTGTTTGTCGAAGTTGACTTCTTCCACAACCCCCATAAAGCTTTCGAAAGGCCCGTTGATCACCTTCACGCTGTCTCCGGGAGCGATGTCCAGTTTAATGTAGACCTTTTCTATACCCATCCTTCTTACTTCTTCGTTTGTAAGAGGGACCGGCTCCGAACCGTGACCGACAAAACCTGTTACCCCTTGAGTGTTTCTCACAAGATACCAGGATTCATTGGTAACGATCATCTTCACGATAACATAACCAGGGAACATCTTCCTGGTCTTGATTTTCCGCTGCCCGTCCTTGATCTCTACATGATCTTCCGTGGGAACGACGACCTCAAGAACCAGATGCTGCATCCCCCGATTTTCTACCAGCTTCTCAATATTGACTTTTACCTTGTTTTCATGTCCGGAATAGGTATGGATAACATACCACTTGGCCTTAGGGCCTTCTTCCTCTTCCATGCCCTGCTGAAGCTGCGCTTCCTCTGAGAGTGCCTCTTCGCCGGTGAGTGTTTCCTGTTCCGCTCCGGATATCCCGTCTAGTGTTTTTACCATTTTAATTACCTTACATGCTGATATTGAGAACGGCTTTCAGAAGCGAAAGGAATGCAGAATCAAAAGCCCAAAATATTAAAGCAAATGCAACACAGGTCATAATTACTACACCGGTATATGAAACAAGCTCTTTTCTGGTGGGCCAGATAACTTTTCGCATCTCGGTCCTGACTCCCTTGAAGTATTCCCTAATGCCGAACTTCTTTTTCACATTTGTGTTGACAACAGGTTTCTTGTCCATCAAATTCACATCCCTTAAGTTATTTGGTTTCTTTATGAAGCGTCTGCTTCTTGCAGAATCTGCAGTATTTGTTGAACTCTAAACGATCGGGATCGTTCTTTTTGTTCTTCATTGTGTTGTAATTCCTCTGCTTACATTCTGTACACGACAACGTTACTCTTACTCTCATGGCGCCTGCCCTCCGAAATGCATATTTAATAGTTAAAACTCTTACAATGTATCAGCCTGCCCCCTTCGGATGCCGGCAAGACATTAAATCACTTTAACTACGGCCGCCTTAAGGTGGCCGTAAAGTCGCTTAATAAAGTTATCATATATTTAATGTCATGTCAATAGGAAATCGCCTTAGGTTTCCGTAGATTGTAACAACCCTTCCATGTGAATAGCCTCCATGTCAATAGCAGCCCCTGGCTTATTGTCATTGAAAACGGGAAGAAAACAGCTAATTTTATACAAAAGTCACTGAGGATTTTCAATTGTGGTTAAAAGGTCAGGTCAATTGACAGGAGTGGAATTTACTCTTGTAATAAAAGAGCGCCCTACGGGCGCCCTCTTTACATACGAACTTTATTCTTTGATAGATGCTACGACACCGGCTCCCACCGTCCTGCCGCCTTCTCTGATAGCAAACCGAAGTCCTTCCTCGATGGCTATCGGCGTGATAAGGCTGATCTCCATCTGGATATTGTCTCCCGGCATGCACATCTCGACGCCTTCCGGCAGTGCGATGTCGCCGGTCACGTCTGTGGTCCTGAAGTAGAACTGCGGCCTGTAACCATTGAAGAATGGCGTATGCCTTCCGCCCTCTTCCTTCTTCAGTACATAGACCTCTGCGGAAAATTGGGTATGGGGATGGATGGATCCCGGCTTCGCCAGAACCTGGCCTCTTTCGATCTCGGTCCTCTGTACGCCGCGGAGCAAAGCTCCGATGTTGTCTCCCGCCTGAGCCTGGTCAAGAAGCTTCCTGAACATCTCAACGCCGGTCACAACGACCTTCCTTCTCTCTTCCGAAAGCCCCACGATTTCTACTTCATCAGAAACCTTAAGAACTCCTCTTTCTACCCTGCCGGTGGCTACGGTCCCGCGGCCGGTGATAGAAAACACGTCTTCCACCGGCATCAGGAACGGCTTCTCCGTCGCTCTGACCGGCTCGGGGATATAGCTGTCTACAGCATCAAAGAGCTCTATGATCTTGTCGCCCCAAGGCCCTTCCGGATTTTCCAATGCTTCCAGCGCAGATCCGCGGATGATCGGTGTGTCGTCCCCGGGAAATTCATACATATCCAGAAGCTCTCTTACTTCCATCTCTACAAGGTCCAAAAGCTCCTCATCGTCTACCATGTCGCACTTGTTCAGAAATACGATGATGTAAGGTACGCCGACCTGTCTCGATAATAGGATGTGCTCTCTGGTCTGAGGCATCGGGCCGTCTGTGGCCGCTACTACAAGGATCGCTCCGTCCATCTGGGCTGCTCCGGTGATCATGTTCTTTACATAGTCAGCGTGGCCCGGGCAGTCTACGTGGGCATAGTGCCTGTTCGGCGTCTCATATTCCACGTGCGAGGTCGCTATGGTTATGCCTCTTTCCTTCTCTTCCGGCGCCTTGTCGATCTGATCAAAGGCTACCATCTTGCCCAGACCGTATCTCTGATTCAGTGTCTTTGTGATCGCCGCTGTCAATGTGGTCTTGCCGTGGTCTACGTGACCTATGGTACCTATATTGACATGGGGTTTTGTACGTTCAAATTTCGATTTCGCCATTTCGGGTTCCTCCTAAAAAATGCATTTAATAGTGATTTACAGCAACCTCACTTTTCGGGCTCGTCAGCCTCGTTGATATCACTGTAAAATTACATAAGACATCCTTCAAGGGAAATCGTCAAACTGAAGGATGCCCGTGAACGATGGAGCTGTTGAGCAGATTCGAACTGCCTGCCTCATCCTTACCAAGGATGTGCTCTACCTACTGAGCTACAACAGCATATGTCCCTTCGCACTTTTCACATTGTACTATACGCAAATCAGGGTGTCAACCTATTTTAACTACAGTGTTTTCGAGGCTTTTCACAGGCTGCTGCCCAAGATGAGTGCAAGCTTCCGTTTTGATCTTTGAATGGCATTGTCCACAGATTTGGGCGTTTTCTCAAACAATAAAGCGATTTCCCTGCAGCTTCTGCCTTGAAGGTATTGAGTCCAGACAACAGATTCAAATTCACTCAAGGCTTTGCCGCCTCTCTCGCCAACCTGATCCAGCGCTTCTTTGATAAGCAGCTGCGCCTCCGGATCGGAGCTGCTGCCTGAGGACAGCGTTTCAGCCAAAGTGATAATGCGGTTATTGTCTGAAATAGGTTTATTCAGAGACACCGACATATTAAGAGGGGAATGCTTTCTGCGTGCGGCCTGCTTAATGGCGGACAGTATCTGCCGGTTGATGCAAAGATCCGCAAAAGTCCGGAAAGAAGTCTCCCTGGATCCGTCGAAGCTCCTTATCGCCTTAAAAATACCTATCATACCCTCCTGGACTATATCTTCGTTATCCGCGCCAACGATAAAATAAAGGCGAGCCTTTGCCTTTATCGCCTCTTTATACTTGCGTATCAAATACTCTTCCGCTTCTCCGTCACCGCCTTGCGCCAATAGCACCAGCTGTTCTTCGGAGCGGTCCAGCAGCCTTTCATGTTTTTCCATATCTTTATTTACCTTTTCTCTGCCTGTCGATCTCATACATCAACACCGCTGCCGCATTAGATGCATTCAACGACGATATTTTCCCCGCCATAGGGATCGACAGCACAAAATCGCACTTTTCCCGGACCAGTCTTCCCACGCCTTTACCCTCTCCGCCAATGACAATGGCTAAGGGACCGGTCAGATCTTCCTCGTAATATATACTGCCGTCCATATCACAGGCCACTGTCCAAATGCCTTTAACTTTTAAATATTCAATAGTTTGCGTTAAATTTGAAACTCTAGCTACGGGAACATACTCAATGGCGCCTGCCGAAGCCTTGGCGACGGTTTCCGTAAGCCCTGCCGCTCTGCGCTTTGGGATGATTATTCCGTGCGCTCCGGCGCCGTCCGCTGTGCGAATAATTGCTCCTAAGTTGTGAGGATCCTCAATACCGTCCAAAATAATGACAAACGCTTCCTCTTCTCGTTGTGCCGCCCTCTCAAGAATGTCGTCCACTTCAAAATAATCATAAGCGGATATATATGCCGCAACGCCCTGATGATTGATTTTTCCGGAATCCCCCGCAACCCTGTCCAGAGCGGCTTTATCGACATACTGAATCGGTATTTTTCTATCCCTTGCTATAGCTTCGATCTTCTTTGCAGATCCCTCCCCGCCTTTTTGCATAAGGATCTTTTCTATCTCACGGCCGCTTTTCAAAGCTTCTGTTACCGGATTTCTTCCATACAGAATGTTACTCAATTCTTACTCCTTGATCGTTAATACCTGTTCAGTCCGTCCGCCCTTTCGTCATCAAGGGGCAGAGCCGGCGGTCGTGTTTAAGGGACTCTTTTGTATTCGGTAAAACGGTATGACAGCCCTTTCTCCGTGACAGGATCGCTTTGGAAGACCGGCTCCCATTCCCGATCCTTGTCAAGATCGGCAAAATATCTGTCTGCGGGAAATGCCGCATCAATTTTTGTAACATATACCGTATCACAATAAGGGAGAAACTCTCTGTAGATTTGCTCGCCTCCCGCAATGAACACATCCTCCGGATCATATCCTTCCAGGCATTGAAATAGATGCTCCTTTGAACAGCAGACCTCGCAGGCCGCAGGATAATCCTCATTGGTAGTCAGTACGATGTTCGTACGCTCGGGAAGGGGCTTGCCTCCGGGGAAAGACTCCAGCGTCTGACGGCCTATCACTATAACCTTGCCTTTAGTTTTCTCCCTGAAATATTTCAGATCGCCCGGCAGATGGACAAGCAGTGAATTATCCTTCCCTATCCCCCAGTTTCTGTCTACAACTACGATCGCTTTCATAAAAACTCCTAAGCCTGCCCTTCCGCCATTCATACCGCCACAGGTATATTCTTGATCTGTGGATTTGCCTGATAATCTGAAACGATAACATGCTCCGGCCTGAAATCATAAAAATTCTTTATATCGGGATCCAGCTCTACCTTCGGCGCCGGATACCGAGGCCTCTCAATCATCTCCTCCACCATGGGGATGTGACGGTCATAGATATGAGCATCGGCAATTACATGCACCAGTTCACCGGGACAAAGACCGCTGACCCTTGCAAGCATCATCACAAGAACAGAATACTGAACCACATTCCAGTTATTAGCCACCAGAACATCCTGGGATCTTTGATTCAATATAGCATTGAGCCTGTTTTCAGTCACATTGAAGGTCATGCTGTAGGCACAGGGATAAAGTGCCATTTCATGCAGATCCTCAAAATTGTATAAATTGGTCATTATCCTCCGGCTGTAGGGGTTATGGCGCAGATCGTAAAGTACCCTGTCCACCTGATCCATTTCCCCTTCCGGATACTTATGCTTGATGGATAGCTGGTATCCGTATGCCTTGCCTATGCAGCCGTCGTCATCGGCCCAGGCATCCCAGATACGGCTGTTAAGCTCCTGGATCCGATTTGATTTCTTTTGCCAGATCCACAGAAGCTCGTCTACAGCGGATTTTATTGCTGTCGGTCTTAAGGTCAGAGCAGGAAACTCCTTATTAAGATCGTAACGATTCACTACCCCGAATCTCTTAAGGGTATGAGCCGGAGTCCCGTCCTCCCATTTAGCCCGGATTAACTGTCCTTCTGAAGAAAATCCTTTATCGATAATATCCCTGCACATTGCCGCAAATATCTCATCTGCCCTGCTCACTGAAACTGCTCCTTTCTTAACAAACGGAAATGTCAAGACCCTTGGGCTGACTTTTCCTTATTTGAATATCAGATACTTTGCGACGAGTAAAATAAGTGCGACAGCTGTAATAATCGTCATGATCTTTTCGCTTCCCGACCAGGGCGCCTTCTTTCCGCTTTTTCTGTCTGCTTCGTATCCGGCATCAAACTCTTTTGTTATTTCACGGTTAGTAAGGTAATAATCCGCCAACCTGTCCCTAAATTTATTTCTGATCTTTTTCTTTTTCATTGTCAGGCTTTATACTCTCCATTGCTGCGTTAATGATCTCTTCCATTCTTTCCTTATTACCGGCAAGGTACAGGTAACCTATCAGAGCTTCAAAAGCCGTCGCCCACTTATAGCTCACAGGATCGGCATTTTTAGGCTTTGTCGCACTCCTTTTGTTTCTTGCCCGCTTTACAAGGCTGAGCTCTTCCTCGGAAAGGCTGTCCAAAAGCTGTTTCACAGCTTCTGCCTGAGACTCGGCTCTGACGTATTTCACCGCAGCTCTGTGAAGCCTGTCAGCGCCGGCTTGCATCCTGCCGATTATATACAGCCGCACATATGTCTCATAGATTGCGTCGCCTAAAAATGCCAGTGTTGTCGTATTCATGTGTTGCGGCTGAAAGGCTGTATTCATACGTTTCATCGTTTCCGCCAGGTACTCCTGCGCGCATTTCTTCTACAGTAATTGTCGATGAGAATATATCACAGAGAATGGCTAATTGCAAATGAGAAATCGGTGACAGTATTGCCCGCCACCGATTTTTGCTGGTCAATTCTCATTAACGTTCATCTCTAAACATATCCTAAAAGTCTTGGCAGCCACAGGGAAAGCTCCGGGACATAAGTTGTAATGGCTAAGGTAGGTATCCATGCAAACAGGATGAAAAACATAGTGGGTTTCAGCATTTCACCTACCGGTGCGTTTGCAACCCTGGAGCCCAAGTATAAGAAAGGCGCCGTGGGCGGCGTTACTCCGCCGAGCCCTATGTTCACACCCACTATAGCCGAGAAATGAACCGGATTTATGCCCACCGACATTGCAACAGGCAACAGTATTGGCGTCGTCAGCAGTATTGCACTGGTATCATCCATCAGCATGCCTATCATAATAAGGAACACGTTAAGCATCAGCGTCAGAATTTTAGGGTCGCTCGATATGGCTGTCATGGCCTGCAAAATCATCTGGGGAAGGTTCTCCATCACATACAGCCTTGACAGCATCATGACGGACAGCAGCATGAGCATAACCACTCCCGCCGTTGTTCCTGCCTTTATCAAGCCCCCCATGAAAGTCTTTTTATCAAGTCCTTTATAAAACCAGATGCCAACCGGGATGGTATAGACCACAGAAACGGCAGCCGCTTCGGTTGGCGTCATAAAGCCTCCGTAAATACCCCCAAGGATGATTACCGGAGCTATCATCGCAGGAATCGCACGGCTGGTCCTTTTCACGACGACCTGAACACGCTCTTCCTTTGGTATCCTGTCCGCAAGTTTGATATCTTTGTTATTCCTCAGCAACCAGAAGTTAACGGAGCTAAGCAGAATGATAAGTATGATTCCGGGACCTACCGTTGCCAGAAAGCAGGCCAGGACCGATTGTCCTCCGACAAAAGCATAAAGTATCTGATTGAGGCTCGGAGGGATCAAAAGCCCTAAAAGAGCGGCGCTGGATATAAGCGCAGCCGAAACCCCCCTGGGATAACCTGCTTCATACATCCTGGGAAGCATGATGCTCCCTATGGCTGACAGTGTTGCGAAACCGCTTCCCGAGATTGCCCCGAAAAGTCCGCAGGAAACCACCATGACAGCCCCTAAGCCCCCCTTAACCCTGCCGATGAACAAGCTTACAAAATTTATCAGGCTTTCCCCTATCCCGCTTTTGTCCATCAGCTCGCCTGCCAGTATGAACAGGGGTATGGCTATCAGGATCAGGGAGCTCACCTGGCCGTAGCCGTACGGAAGCAGGAAGGTGTAGTCATAACCTCCAAACCACACCAAGCTCAGGGCGGACGCAAAGAACGCAAAAGGTATTGGGACCCCTAACAGAAGTATTGTGACAAGAATAATAATTGCAATCACTATTGTCATCAGTCATTACCCCCTTCCCCTGTCCTGTCCGGAATGGCTGCATTTTTATTCTTTCCGTATTTCTGTACAATCAACTTGATTTCATTATACAGACGGACCGCGTTATAAAAAGTCGCACAAGCCAGTCCGAAAAGAATGGATGATTGAGGAATTGTCATGGGTATTCTCCATGTCGGTGTCTTTGTGCCCATAACTATTGTCCAGTTAACCAGTTCAACAGCCCAAGTCAAAAACATGATCCCGATAAAAAGGGTCAGGATATATTTGATCAGATCAAATATATCTTTTTTCAAACCTTCTTTCAGTACTAAGCTCAGTATATCTGCCGTTATATGGCTGTTTTCGAAGCTTCCGTGGGCTGTTCCAAACATGTACAGCCAGAATGCAAAAGCTATGAGAAACTCTTCGTAGCCTCTGAAATCCACACTGATTGCCCGTGTAATGGTTGCTGCAAACACTATTAATGTCACCATGATGCCGCAAACGATCAGCCCAAATCGCATGAGTCTCTGAAGCCACAACCAGAATTTCGTCCTTTCCAGTGTATTCAAGGCAACCTCCTTTAGTTTTTTCGTACCGGAGAGGAGAGATTTTCCCCCCTCCGGTATACACTTATTCCATTACGCCATTATTTTAAGTTAAAGTAATCCAACCTCTTTTCTGAAACCGTCCATCAGTTCCTTGGTCAGCAGGTCTTCAAGCTTCGGCCAGGTTTCTTCTCTTACGAAGTCAGCATATGCCTTGATTTGTTCCGGTGTAAATTCAATAACTTCCACACCGTAATCATCAGTTAACTTCTTCATATAATTTTTTTCGTTGGACTCGGCTTCCGTGAAGCTCTTCATGCTCTGCTCCTGAAATACTCCTATTACGATTTCCTGATCTTCCGGAGTGAGTTTCTCAAGAGTCTTTTCACTCATTACGTAGCTAGTGGCTTCTGCAAAGATATAGTTCACATACATGTAGTTGATCATCTCTCCTACCCATGCATAGTTCATGTTTGGGGTGCCTCCCACCCAGCCGTCAACTACTTTGGTCTGTATGGCTGTGGGGACTTCTCCATACGGGATGGATACAGGTCCAAAGCCCAAATCTTCCATGGGCTGGAAGAATGTAACCATCGATGGAGATCTGCTCTTCACATGCTTGTTGGTTCCCGGGGTGAACATATCGGTGGGTTCTTTGATGTAGCCCATCCCGATGAAGCCTTCCAGTACTATTCCAAGGAACTTGACATTGGCTTCCTCCGTAATTGCGCCAATCTGCTGGCACAAGAAGGAATCGGGGGCATACAGCCTCTTAACATCGTCATAATTTAAAGCATAGAAAGGAAGGTAAGGGGCGCCAAGCCTTGCATCTATGCTTTCCGGGATCGTTATCTGTGCCAGATCGATGGTTCCCCTTACGATTTCCTCATATACTGTAAGGTAGTCTCCTAACTGGCTTGAGGGGAAATACTGCACTTTCACCCGGCCTTCTGTTCTTTCCTCCACCATTGCGCAGGCATCGTTATTAAGACCGGTGGCAATATGCTCTT
>JAKJCD010000028.1:15559-15807 GCA_022706625.1 Bacillota bacterium
ATCTCCCGTGTCCCCTCCGCCGCCGCCGCATCCTGCAAGAGACAGGACCAGCGAAAGCGCAATAAAAAATGCAATTGTTTTCCTTCGGTTCATTTCTTCTCCTCCTTATACTCAATAGATACATCCTCATGCGCCCAACAGCCATGTTTCTGTCAAAGCCTTCTTCTGAACAACAGGTTCGGAGTTAAGGCTTATTGTGATTATTTTACACCCGAACTGTATTTAACGCAATATTCTGATTAATAATT
>JAKJCD010000290.1 GCA_022706625.1 Bacillota bacterium
AATGTGAACGTGATTTGTCATTAAACAATAAGCATATACTGTGAAATTAATTTTACCCCGGGTTTTTTGTATATATTTGAGAAAAGCTAAATATTCCTTTTTATCAAGAAAAATATTCCTTTTATCTATTCCTCTTAGCATAACGTGGTATATTCCGGTTTTACTTTTTATCCTAGCTATTCTAGCCATAACTATGCCCCCCTTAGTTATTAACAAAACAAATGAAAATTTTAATATCCTATCACGCACCTGCTCCCATTATATACCAATTTACATTATTTAACACCTGGTTTGTGTTATTTTTTTGATAGCCTCTTCCAGTAATCAATAATTGATGGCAAACAAAGCGTCCCCGTGCCTCCGAATGGGGCTTTCAAAACAGGCCCCAGGTCGTAGGAGTATGGAACTCCGCAGGGGCAGGCGAAGGCGGCGTTAAAACATTAGTACTGAATGGGCATGCGGATATTGTGCCCGTTGAAAACAGCAAATTATGGACTTATAACCCCTGGGAACCCCAGATTGAAGGTCATAGAATGTATGGCCGGGGAACCTGCGACATGAAATCCGGATTGGCTTCTATTG
>JAKJCD010000291.1 GCA_022706625.1 Bacillota bacterium
TACCGTTACATCTTCTTCTTTAATTCCTTCGGGCGCAAAAAACAGATGGCCGTTCGGTTCATCCACATCACAGTCTATATATGTTGCACTCTTTGCAACCGCCGCTAAGTTGACCGACACCAATGTTTTTCCTGTACCGCCCTTACCGCTCAGTACGGCAATTCTCATATTTTTATCCTCAGCGTCTGTGAAATCCGGCATGAATTTCATCTAATAACGAAAGTTTGCCCGCAACAAAAGCATCAATGTTATCCTTTGCCGAACCCGCAACCGTTTTATAAATCAAAATATCGGCTGACTGTATAACATGAGCTGCGTTTTGTCCGCAACGCGGAGCCAATACAACATTTACTTTGTTATCTATTATTGTCTGTGCAGCCTTAATTCCCGCACCTCCCATGCTGGTTGCGGCACTGTTTTCTATAAATTTACTCTTCTTGGTTTCCGTATCGTAAATAAGGAAATACGGAGCTCTGCCGAATGATGCATATACATTCGACTCATAACTTTTTTCTGTTACCGGAACTGCTACTTTCATGATAATCCTCCTGTTTTTTAATATTCAATAACCTATTCTTCA
>JAKJCD010000292.1:0-250 GCA_022706625.1 Bacillota bacterium
GGATTGGCCATCAGGAAGGTAATGCCGGTCGTTCCGATGCTGTCATCGGAAGTCCTCTTGCTGCTCGAAAAGATCCCTTCTTAACTAACCATCATGCCCGTTCCGGGCACAACGAAAAATGAAAATATCCGGCTATTTGTGGACATTTTCATATAAAAGAGATAGCGATGTGCGGTATTGCCGGCATATTTTCAGCATTTTCTCAAAGTAAGGAATCGTTGGCGGCCACGGCGCGGAAAATGGCGGCGGC
>JAKJCD010000292.1:336-577 GCA_022706625.1 Bacillota bacterium
GCCGGCGCCCTGGCGTTGGGACACCGCCGGCTGTCCATCATCGATCTGACCAGGGATGGGCATCAGCCCATGGTTTCCCCGTGCGGACGTTTTGTCATCGTATTTAACGGGGAGATATACAACTACCTGGAGCTGCGAGATGAGCTCCGTGGAGAGGGATTTGCCTTTCATGGCCATTCCGATACGGAGGTGCTGCTGGCGGCGTTGAGCCACTGGGGAACGGAGGCGGTCCTGGCGCGAG
>JAKJCD010000293.1 GCA_022706625.1 Bacillota bacterium
TCCAAGGGCCTTCTCTGAAAGCAGGGATGAAAAAGAAATCCGAGCAAGGGTGAAGGAAATGGATGAGCAATATGAGGCATTAATGGCAAAAGTCGGTCAGCTTACTATCGAAAACGACTGGCTGAAAAAAAAATCTGAACAAGTCTTTGGGAAAGGCTGGGAGGTTAAAACTGGTTTTAAAAGGCCATAAATTAAGCGTATCCAGGCAGTGCGAATTGCTTGAGATTAATAGAACAAGCGCGTATTACACACCTGCCCAGCCAGACCCGGAGTTTGAAAACCTGGTAAAAAATCGGCTTGATTACTGGCACACAAAGATGCCATATATGGGAGTCAGGAAACTCCGCGACAAGCTGCAGAACTTTGATAATATTCCGGTTGGCCGTAAACTAATTAAAAGGTTCATGAGCGAGATGGGAATCTATGCGATGTGCCCCAAACCTAAGCTTTCAAGGCGAAGCAAGGAGCATAAAATTCATCCGTATTTACTCAGAAATTTAAATATTACACAAGCGAACCAGGTTTGGGCTATTGATATCACATACATCAGAATGGAAGCAGGTCATATGTAC
>JAKJCD010000294.1:0-233 GCA_022706625.1 Bacillota bacterium
GATATTCATTCGCGAAGGTACCCCGAGAGGATTGAGAACGATATCAATCGGCGTTCCGTCAGGAAGATAAGGCATTTCATATTCCGGCATTACACGCGAAATTACACCCTTGTTTCCGTGGCGTCCCGCCATCTTATCACCGACAGAGATTTTTCTTTTCTTGGCAATATAAACCTTAACAAGTTCTTCAACGCCTGCAGCAAGTTCATCGCCGTTTTCGCGCGAAAATCTCT
>JAKJCD010000294.1:243-568 GCA_022706625.1 Bacillota bacterium
CATTCCGTTAGGAACGCGAAGTGATGTATCTCTTACTTCTCTCGCCTTTTCACCGAAAATCGAATGAAGAAGTTTATACTCAGGAGTGATATCCTGTTCACCCTTAGGAGTAACCTTTCCGACAAGAATATCATTCGGCTTAACGAAAGCTCCGACTCTGACAATACCGTCATCATCAAGATCTTTGAACGCTTTTTCGCCGAGATTAGGTATGTCACGTGTGATAACTTCTCTTCCGAGTTTTGTTTCACGGGCTTCTATTTCAAACTGTTCAACATGAAGCGATGTAAATACGTCTTCTTTTACAAGTTTTTCTGAAAGAAGA
>JAKJCD010000295.1 GCA_022706625.1 Bacillota bacterium
TTAAATTTATCTTTAAAAGATATGAAAACGGATGATTTTAAAAAAGCTTTAACTAATGCTGATGTGAATGCTCTAGTTAAAGAATTTAATAGTGATGAATATACTATTAAAGATATAATTAAGGAATTATTAAATCCCGGATTAGATCCGCGTAATGAAGCTCCTGAGCAAATTTTAAGAAGTGATATCTTAACAATTGATGATTTAAAAATTGGCATGCAATTAAAAGGTACGGTTAGAAATGTCGCTACCTTTGGAGCTTTTGTAGATATTGGTTTACATGATGATGGTTTATTACATATTTCTAAAATGAGTAAATCCTTTGTTAAAGATCTTTCTTTAATTAAAGAATAAAAAAAACTTGAAATATTGATAAGATATGGTATAATTTATCTTATCAATGAGTTGCAGGTGTGGTTCAATGGTAGAACTTCAGCCTTCCAAGCTGATAACGTGAGTCCGATTCTCATCACCTGCTCCAGTGACGTTTCTGTTCGAACTTTTATAGTTTGAACTTGAGATACATATCAATCCGTTCGGGTTGATTTTTTTGTGTTTACAAGAAA
>JAKJCD010000296.1 GCA_022706625.1 Bacillota bacterium
AATGATGGTGACCTTTCCGTAAGGGATGTATGGATACCACAGCCATTGCACTTCTTCGGTTGCAATGTCGCTCATGCGGATCAGCCTTGATTTCTTTTTCTGCATGTTCTCACCTCCGTCCGTAAAGAGATTTACACCGCGCTCCCGGCCAGGTTCGCCCTGCGGCCTTGCGTGACCAACACGGCGTTCTCATTTCATTGGCACGCTCGCTTGTTTTTACAAGGTCTTGGCATACTTCGCCTGAAAGTATCTACTCCGGCTGCGGCTATTGAATTTTTCGTGGATCGATGTATCCGCTTGTGTTACCGATTGAATAATGTGTTTATATCGGATACAATCAAAATAGCAAAAAAGGTTTCTATGCACAAGTGGTTGAAGCGATGTCAGGTACATTGCGAAAACCTATCGGATACAGGAGGTTGCCATGAAAGTGAATGCTTATGACCAATTCTCTGTTTTATTTTGGGAAGATAATGTGATGCTTGGAGGTGGTGCATCCTTCCCGCTTGGGCAGATAACAACAGATTTTTTGAATATGGACGAACAGATTTTAGCTGAGATT
>JAKJCD010000297.1 GCA_022706625.1 Bacillota bacterium
AGGAGTACGTTCATATGTCCGGGCATCCTGCCTGCGACGGGATGGATTGCAAAGTCAACAACAGCGCCGTTGGCTTCCAGCTTGTCTGCAAGAGCCCTAACTTTCTGCTGAGCCTGAGCCAATGCCATGCCGTAGCCCGGGACTATGATCACCCGCTTGGCTTCCCGCAGAATCTTCGCCAAATCGCCGGACCCGCCTTCAGTTGAAGGACCGGTTTTTTCCGCCTGAGCGGATAATTTGTCGATGAGCTCCTGGACTGTCTGCTCGGCATTGCCCAGCATCATGATGACTCCGGGCTTGGTGTAAAGCGGGTTTTCGACACCGGCATAACCGGGCTTTAGATCATAGTTGCAGATGATGGCATTTTTAGCCAGATCCACATTCAAAATAGGCATGCCGTAAATAGGCGTGCCTTCGGCGGTATTTGCTGCCGGGTTGATAACGTCGCTGGCGCCTACGACTATTGCAAGGTCGCATTGTGAGAACTCGTCATTGATCTCATCCATTCCTCTCAGCTTCTCGTAGGATACATCAGCCTCGGCCAGCAGTACGTTCA
>JAKJCD010000298.1 GCA_022706625.1 Bacillota bacterium
TTTTAAGCTCCTTTTGCAAAGCTGGCACATCAAGCTGTGCAAATACTTTTTTTGTTTTTACCGATTGTGCTGCAGCTGTACCAGCTGCTTCACCCGTCACCATGCAGCATGGTATAAGCCTTAAATATTCCTGAGCATAATGGTCAGATGAAATGTAACGACCTGCTGTGATAAGATTATCGATATTTTGAGGAATAAGTGCCCCGTAAGGTATTTCAAAGGAAATATCATTTTCGGTATCCAAGCCAGCAAGTCCAATAACATCTGAAAACTCTTTTCTCATTCGTATTGTTTCCTTTGTAACCTTATCTCTGCCGCACAATATACGGCTCATCCGGACACCTAATTGAGGCGCGACTTTTACAAGCTGTGCATTTTTAAAACCAGGGAGATTTTCCCGATAATAATCTACAGCGGAAACGATTTTTTCACGCATCTCTATCTCAGCATTTGACAGCGCATCAACATCTAATTCGTTAATCTGCCCAAGCCAGTTGTTAAACCATACAACAGAATCAACCATCGTACGCATGAAATACAAAGAAGGGTGC
>JAKJCD010000299.1:0-237 GCA_022706625.1 Bacillota bacterium
TATCTGTTGCCGGAAAACGTGCAGGACTGGACGGAGAGCGTTCCGGACTGTTTATGGAGCAGATACGGACGATAAAGGAGATGCGCAATGCAACAAACGGAACTCAACCTCGATACATGGTCTGGGAAAACGTCCCCGGAGCGTTCAGCTCAAACAAAGGCGAGGACTTCCGAATCGTCCTCGAAGAAACCGCGAAAATCGCAGACGAAACCGCCGTTATTCCTCGACCTGACCAGG
>JAKJCD010000299.1:312-549 GCA_022706625.1 Bacillota bacterium
CGCACCCGAAATACTTTTTGAGCGCAACGGCGTGTCAGGGGATATTTCGGAGAGCGGAGCGGAGGGGCAAGGAGTTACCGGAGGTGTTGAAAAAGGCACTACTTATGCAATCGACCATGTAATAACAACAGGCGGGAACTGCACGGCCCAAGGCCCGTGTATATCTGATTCTGCAATGTACACCTTGAAAGCAGGAGGCGTCCATGCCGTTGCATCTGTTGCCGATAACGGAGCCGT
>JAKJCD010000029.1 GCA_022706625.1 Bacillota bacterium
CATCAGTCAATTCGTACAAGCCGCCTGTCTCTTTTTGAGTGTACTGTGACATTTTGCACCTCCATATAAAAAAGTAGGGAACATTACACTGCCATTATATAATACAAAGAAGAAAA
Source organism: Bacillota bacterium (assembly GCA_022706625.1). GTDB lineage: Bacteria > Bacillota > Clostridia > Peptostreptococcales > Anaerovoracaceae > UBA1426. The sequence continues at coordinate 117 of JAKJCD010000029.1, forward strand.
AAGATAGCTTTATTTAAATTTTTCGAATATTTGGTAATGAAGGCTGAAAGCCAGTTAATTCAAGGCATTGCGAAGATTGTATACAAAAGCGCAGAAGGATAATTGCATAATGTAACCGGTTCAATTCCCGAAATGAGCCGACACACTGTAACTAGTTCAATTTTTTATCCTTCAGTGGTTTTCGCGGAGAGCATTTTCCTCTTTCCATTTTTCCTCAAGAAGTTGTATTTTTTTTGTCCTGGACGCTTTCTTCATTAGCCTGCGCTTCTTTGCATCATCCATGATGGCATAGAGCACCGGCACTAAAATAAGAGTAACTACTGTTGAACCCAATAATCCGCCGATTATGGACACACCCAAAGGCGAAAGGATCTCTCCGCCGTCGCCGAGACCGAGAGACAATGGGATCATACCTACCACAGTCGTTACCGTCGTCATCAATATCGGACGCAATCTGTATATGCCGGCTTGCACCAAAGCTTCGTCAAGCGCCATGTCGTCCTTGCACAGTTTGATAAACTCAATGAGCAGGATGGAGTTGTTGACCACTATTCCTACAAGCATTATTAGCCCCAGAAATGATGTTATTGACAGAGTCTTCCCGGTAAGGAAAAGGGCAAGGAAGGTTCCGGATACCGCAAAGGGGATAGCGATCATTATTATGAACGGTTGCGTCAGGGATTCAAATTGAGAAGCCAGGACCATATATACCAGAAGAATAGCCACCAAAAGAGCTAAAAACAGGTCGCCGAAAGCTTCCACCATCTGCTCGTAAAGGCCGCCGTCCTCATAAGAATACCCTTCCGGAAAAGGATAATCGTCGATGAACGCAAAGACATTTTCGGAGACCTTGGCAAGGTCGTTGTCACCGACGGAAACATTGACAGTGACATATCTTTCCTGATCAGCACGATCGATCCTGGAGGGGGCATTCCCGAATTCAAGCTTTGCTATCTGCCCAATAGGGACTGTATCGCCCATAGGTGTGGGAATCAGTATTTGCTGCATGTTATCGACTGATGCGCTGTATGCATCAGTTAAAGACAGGTTTACTTCTATTTCTTTTCCGTCGATTTTCAGATTTGTGGATTTGGTGCCTGAGAGGGAACTAGACAGAGCATTGGCTAACTGGTAGGCTGTTATACCGTAAAATGCCGCCGTGCTCCTGTCAAGCTTTACTCTGACCTCCGGATTGCCTTCCTCGATGCTGAGGCCGGTATCGGTAACTCCGGCGACTGTCCGTATCCTTGCGGAAAGATCGGTGCCTATAGAGCGCAGGGTGTTCAGATCCTTGCCTTTGATGGTGATGGCAAGGTCGCTTCCTCCCATCATCGATGTGATAGAGGAGGTTTCTATGATAGATATTTCTGCCCCGGGCAAAGCCGCAAACTCCTGCTTGATATCATCGATGATTTCCCATATGGAGCGATCACGATTTTGCTTGGGTATTAATAATACATCGATGATCGATGATTGAGAACCATAAAAGGGTGATGTGAAGCCGATGCCTACGCCGCAGAGCTTAAGCTCAGGGAGGGTCATAACATATTCTTCTATTTGGCTGACGATCCTGTCCTTTTCTTCCAAAGAAGCACCGTAAGGGGTAGCTATGGTTATTGTAAAGGCGGCTTCATCGGAAGCGGGCATGAACTCCATACCGACGATGGCGATAAGGGCTCCGGACAAAACAAAAACAATGAGACAGACGGCGATAGTTTTTTTGCGATGGTGCAAAGCGCCTCTTATGGCCTCTCCATAGTAGTTTGTAAGCCAGTTGATAAAGCGTGTAAAATAAGGGATAAGGCGATAATTGTAATGGTGCTTGCCGATCCTAAGGTAGTCCATTGAGGCTTTTCTGTCCAGGAGTTTTGAACTGAGCATGGGAACAACTGTTATCGCCACCAATAACGATACCATCAAAGCTATTATGAAGGTCCAGCAGAAGTCGGCAAAGAGAAGAGAAGCTATACCGTCGCTCATTGCTATGGGCAAATATACAACGACGCTTGTGAGGGTCGATGCCGAGATAGCAAGAGCTATTTGCCGGCTCCCTACCAGAGCAGCTTCTTTCGACGAACTCACATGTTCGTGCTGGCTCACCCGGAAGATATTTTCCAGAGCCACCACGGAGTTGTCCACCAGCATCCCTACCGCTAAGGTCAGGGCGGTCAGAGTGATCAGGTTAAGGGTCATTCCAGTAAGATCCATAAGAGCAAAGGTGGCGAAGAATGAAGTGGGTATCGAGATTGCGATTATCATCGTGGCGCTTATATTTCTAAGAAAGAGGAAAATGACTATGATAGCCAGAACGGCGCCCATAAGAGCCGATTTGCCTACAGAATAGATAGAACTTTTTATGTAGTCTGCCTGATCCATGCCCACGGTAAATTTCAGATCGGGAAAATCGGAACGAAGTTTTTTCAATGTTTTTTGGACACCGTTGGATACTTCGATGGTGTTGGCGACGGATTGCTTGGTAATCGAAAGCCCGATGGCGGAAATCCCATCGATCCTGCTGATAGAGGTTTGTTCTTTATAGCCCTGTTTTATAGAGGCGATGTCTGATAAACGGATAATGCTCCTGTCCATAAGGGTGACGGGAAGCTGCCTTATATCGTCTACGGAAGTAAATTCGCCCAGAGTCCTCACAATCACTTTTGAAGAGCCTTTAGATATCTCTCCGCCGGGCATATTGATGTTTTCTGCCGAAAGAAGCTGGCTGACAGCCGATAAAGTGAGCCCGTAACCCGAAAGCCGCTCCTGATCGAATTCGATCGCTATTTCTTCGGTAATGCCTCCGAAGTTATCTACGGAGGCGACTCCCTCGGAACGTTCAAAGTATGACAGGATGTTGTCTTCTATCTCCCGATTCAGTTCCGATAAAGGTTTGTCTGCGGACACAAAGACCTGTACCACGGGAGCAAAATCCATGCTCATTTTAAATACCATCGGTTCTGTTGCGTCGGAGGGAAGGAAGCTTTCTATTATTGATATTTTTTCCCGCATATCAAGTGTGGCAAAATTCATATCCGTCTTCATGGAAAACTGAACCATGACTATGGATGTCTCCTCCATAGTCATAGACATTATACTGTCCATGTTCTCAACCGATGCCAAAGCCTGTTCAAGAGGTTTTGTTATCATGGTTTCCACTTCTTCCGGACCCGCATCGGGATACTGGACATACACTATGGCAACAGGGAATTCTATATCCGGAAGCAGATCCATAGGGATACCGATAAGTGAAACCGCTCCTACTAAAATAATCACAAGTACCATCATAGCCGTGGTTACAGGCCGATTGACAGAAATTTTGGAAACGTCCATTGATGCCTCCTGCTATTTCGTGATGTTGACAGCCTCGCCGTCAACGACGTAATGCTGTCCGGTGACTGCGATGATGTCCCCGGCTTTCAGACCCCGGGTGATTTCAGCCATGACACCGTTGTCAAGGCCGGTTTCAACGGTGACAACGGATGGTATATTTCCGTTTAAGATAACGACTTTGGATTCCCCCGATCTGATAAAGACCGCATCGGAAGGGATGCAGATGACTCCGGCTTTCATATCGGATATGATTTGTATTTCCGCAAACATTCCCGCCTTGATCACACCAGAATCATCATCGACGGATATAGTAGCGGGATATGTAAGGGTGCCGAGAGCAGGAGCGGGAGAAACTGCGGTAACAGTTCCCGGAAATGGTGTCTCGGACAAAGTCTTTATGAAAATGTCCACCTTATCGCCGGGGTTGACTTTAGTAATCAGATATTCAGAAAGATTTGCATTGATTTTCAGCTTGCTCACATCTGCAACGGTGACTGCCGGCACCGCCTGAGAGGCAAGGCTCCCCTCAGAAATGCTGACGGAAGTTATATACCCGTCAATGGGTGAAGTGACCGTGCAATAGCCAAGTGCATCGGCGGCGGCATTTAAGTTCTGCTTCGCCACGTTGTACTGGGTTTCAACAGCCTGATACTGTTGGAGGGAGACGGCGCCTTCTTTATAGAGCTGCCCCATTCGCTCATAGTCGCCCTTAATACTGCCGAAGGCTAATTTCGCAGAATTATATGTGGCTGCCATCTGGGTCTTATCCAGTGTGAAAAGCAGATCTCCTTTTTTTATATAGTCACCTAAGCTGACGGCCACTCGTGTCACCTCGCCTGCCGCCATAGGAACGACGGTCGCGGAGTCAATGGGGTCAATGCGACCGGAAAGGGGCGAAGTGGCGTAAATGGTACCGGTTTCAACCACGGCTGTCGTAACATTGACCGGTGTTTTTTCCGCTATTACCGGAGGTTTAAGTGATTCTATTACCCGATATGCGCCTATCACTGCAACCACAGCGATAACAACAATCAACACTATCTTTTTTTTCAATTTCTGCTTTTGCACTTTTATATCCTCTCGGCAGTTTATTATATTGATGAAACTGGTTTTGCAAACCTTTTGCTTACGTAAATATATTACGGCGGAAGGAAAAGGATGTCAATTGTATTAAGCATTGAAGGTTGTTCCGCTTTTTATTTATGTTAAGTTTAATTTAATGATATACGGATAAGATTAAAAAACAAGATGCCGGAAATTAAATTATCATTAAAAATTTGCCCGATCGCAGTGTTGCTTCTTAAGAATGGATTCCGTATAATATTACTGCATCATCATAGCTAAATGATTTGAGGAAAGCCAATGACAATACTTAAGAAGCCGGAAATAACTAAAGTAATCGAAATATTGGCGGAGGTTTATCCGGAAGCGGAGTGTGCACTGGTACACGAAAACACATTTCAACTTCTGATTACAGTTGTGCTTTCCGCCCAAACCACCGATAAAAGCGTAAATCAGATAAGCCCCTTGCTCTTTGAAAGATACCCGGATGCGGAAGCACTGGCATCAGCACGAGCTGCGGATTTGGAGAATATTCTCAAACGGATCGGCATGTATCGGACAAAAGCAAAAAATATTATTGCTTTGTCGCAGACGCTTATAGATGAGTTCGAAGGGCATGTGCCAAAGGATTATGATTTGTTGATCAAATTGCCGGGAGTAGGACGAAAGACAGCAAATGTGGTTTTGTCCGTAGGATTCGGGGTGCCGAGAATAGCGGTGGATACCCATGTGTTCCGCCTGGCTAACCGCATAGGGCTTGCAGCGGAAAAAAATGTGCTTGATACGGAGCTTGCGCTGATGAAAGCGATCCCGGAAAACCTCTGGATAATGACGCATCATGCGCTGATCATGCACGGACGGAATGTATGCGGCGCCCAAAGACCCGGATGCGATGGATGCGCTCTCGATAAACTGTGTAAAAAGAACGGTGTGGAAAGAAAAAAATGAGAAAAGTCATTATACGTGATTTGGTTTTGGGGGATTATCCTCCTAAAATCTGCATACCTCTCATGGGAAAGGACCCTGTTAGGTTATCGGAAGCGGCTCGCCTGTCTTTGGGTCTTTGTGCGGATCTGTATGAATTGCGGGCCGACTGTTTGGAAGAACCCGCAAAAGAAGGTGAAATCGCAGAAGCTCTTTCAAGAGTTCGTTATCAAATCAAAGACAGCCCGTTGATTTTTACTTTTCGCAGCGACAGCGAGGGCGGAATGGGGTCTTTAACAGACGAGGCTTATATCCGGATGTGTCGTGGTGTTATCGGAACCGGGCTTGCGGATATTCTCGACGTAGAACTCAGCAGAGGAAAAGAAGCGATAAACAGTATCATTTCCGAGGCACACGAAAAAGGGATTTTCGTTCTCATATCCCGGCATGAGTATCAAGAGGCTCTATCAATAGAGGAGCTGATTTCTATATTTCGAAAAATGCAGGAATTTGATGCTGACATTACAAAGCTTGCGGTCATGGCCCGATCGGCGGCGGATATGCTGACGATTTTTCAGGCCGGCCTCGCTATGAAAGAAGAATGTGCAGATCGCCCTTTTATCGCTTTAGCTATGGGTGAAAAAGGCGTACTGAGCCGGATCGGGGGAGGCTTTTTCGGTTCGGTGCTGACTTATGCCGAAGGCATCGAAGCTTCGGCTCCGGGGCAGTTAAAGGCGCCTGATGTACGTTTAATATTTGATTTACTATATAAATAAAAATATCACTTTAGGAGGAAGAAGATAATGAAAAAAATAATCAAAACGGAAAAAGCACCAAAGGCGGTGGGAGCTTACTCTCAGGGAGTCGATTTTTCGGGGCTTGTTTTCACTTCAGGGCAGATCCCGATCGATCCTGCCACCGGGGAGCTCAACACAGGGGATATTGCATCCCAGGCTGAACAGTCCATGAAGAATGTCAAGGCTATTATAGAAGAAGCGGGGCTTTCAATGGACGATATTCTCAAGGTTACTATATTGCTGGCTGATATCGCTGATTTTGCCGTCGTCAATAAGGTATATGAAAGCTTTTTTGAAGGCAACTATCCCGCAAGGTCCTGCTTTGCGGCAAGAGACCTGCCTAAGGGTGCGGGGATAGAAATAGAAGCTATCGCAGGCCGCAGATGATCTTGAATCATAGAAAGCAAAAGCCACGGATCCTATTTCCTGGATCGTGGCTTTTTTGTGCGCCCGGCGATTTTTATGCGCCGCAGCATTTTTTAAACTTTTTTCCGCTGCCGCAGGGGCAGGGGTCATTGCGGCCGGGTGCCTTTTCTTTTACCAGGGTCTTGGATTTTTTATACTCTTTAGTAATCTCCCGGCGCTTCTCGTCCGTCAGAACGGCATCCCATTGAGACAGGGCGTAAAGATGATCTGCCTTTGCTTTCAGCATATTCAGATAAAGCCTTTCGAAATCAACTTCCAGGGTCATAATATTCTCTTCTGAAATACTCTCCGGTTCAATGGAGGTTTTGAGACTGGAGTTGATACCGTCCAGAAAACCCATGAAGATCACCGGTTCCACCCGGTATTTTTCTGCCAGATCTTTGATGCTCCCCTGAATGATAGGGTTTTGGGACTCAAGGACAGCGGAATAGATTTTTACTTCACCTGAGCTGTATTTGTCCCAAAATGCATTAAATGTTTCATCGGTTTGATTTTCAAGCAATTCTTTCCATTGATCATACAGGCTCATTTTTGATATCCTCCCGCAACCTTTACATCGTAAGCCGCTCCTTTGATTATTGCGGTGCCGATCTCTATCACATCGCCCATTACAGCACTGCCGGTCGGCAGCGGCCCGGCGCCTTTTCCGTAGAACATCAGCTCGTCCACGGCATTTCCCTTAACAAAAATGGCATTGAATTCATTGTTGACACCGGCCAGAGGATGGGAAAGGGGAATGAGGGTCGGTCTTACACTGTAGGTGAGGTTCCCGTTTTCCTTCTTGGCCGTTGCGATAAGCTTGATCTTGTTCCCGGTTTTTGCGGCACGCTTGATGTCATCCTTTGTGATTTTCGTGATCCCTTCAGTCGGGATAGACGCCGGCGGGACACGAATGCCGAAGACCAGGGAAATCAGGATTGAAAGCTTGTTTGCCACATCGATACCTTCCACATCCGCAGTGGGATCCGCTTCGGCAAAGCCTTTTTCCTGGGCAACTTTCAGCACATCTTCATATTCCAGGCCGAAGTCTGTCATTTGAGACAGGATATAGTTTGTGGTGCCGTTTAATATTCCCAGTATTTCTATAAACGAGTTAGCGCGAAGGGCGGTGGTCAGAGCATTGAGGATCGGGATACCGCCTCCCACGCTGGCTTCATAGCGGAACATGATCTTGTTCTTTTCGGCCGCCTCCCTGAGAATATCGTAATTTGCGGCAACAGCCGCCTTGTTGGCTGTGACGACATGCTTTCCGCAGTCCATGGCCTGAAGCATCAAATCTGTTGCGGGCTGAATGCCACCTAACAATTCAACGACGATATCGATGTCCGGATCTAAAAACAGATCATCGGGATCCTGAGTGAATTTGTCTTTGGATACAACGATGTCTCTCTTCCTGTCCACGTCCTTTTCAAGGATCTTAGTTATCTCAAAATCGATCCCTGTCTTTGTTCTGATGAGGTCTCGATTCATTTCTAAAGTGGTATAAGTACCTGTTCCGATATTGCCGAAACCCATGAGACCGATATTGATCAATTCTTTGTTCATTTCTGCTACCTCCTGCTATTTACTTATGGTATTATAATATAATATTTTTAAATAGTCTTTAATCTATTAGAAAATGTTGTAAAAAATATTATTATGTATCATAATTAAAAACCGTGATCTAATTTTTTAATTTAATATACGGTATAAGGGAAAAAAACACAAATGCAAAACTATAAGCATAATATCAGTATCGTGCTGGTAGAACCGGAGATTCCGCCAAACACTGGCAATATTGCACGGACATGCGCTGCTACCGGAACAGGCCTTCATCTGGTCAAACCTCTGGGCTTTTCTATCGACGATTCGAAGGTCAAAAGAGCGGGGCTTGACTATTGGAAGTTTGTTGATTTGGAGATCCACGAAAGCCTTGGTGATTTTCTGCGGAAGTACGGGAATAAGCCTATGTACCTTGCAACTACGAAAGGGAATAAGGCTTATACCGATGTTATTTATGAAAGTGATGCCATGCTGATCTTCGGCAGGGAGACAGCCGGGCTCCCCCTTTGCTTTATCGAGGATAACATAGAAAGGACTATCCGGATACCGATGAGCGATGATGTGAGACTTAGATCGTTGAACCTGGCTAATTCAGCAGCCGTAGTCGTATACGAAGCTCTGCGCCAGCTGGGATTCCCGGGGCTGGCCTAAGGCTGCAGTAAGCTGCGATAAATAGTATAGTTAATAAAAGAAAGGAATCGACTTAAATGTTTATTATAGTTTTCCTTATACTCGGGGGGGCCGGTCTCCTGATGTACGGAATTGAGATTATGAAGGATTCTTTAGAATGGGTGTCCGAAGGCCGGGGGCAGAGACTCATAGAGGCCTCCGGGAGCAGCATAATAAAAAATATCGCTGCGGGCATAGCGGTAACGGGGATAAATCAGAAAAGCAGCGCTACGACAATTATGGCTGTAGGTATGGTTAATGCAGGTATGATTTCGCTGACACGGGCAGCAGCTGTGATTATGGGCGCAAATATAGGCACGACGATCACTGCGCAGCTTCTGGCTTTTCGATTGGAGTACTTCGCTCCCTGCATAGTAGGAGTCGCTGCAGTTTTCTGGAAATATGCAAAGACAAGACGGGTACAGTATACTGCAGAGATCTTCATAGGCTTCGGCATCATGTTCATCGGAATGATTTTTATGGAGCAGGGGATGTTCAAATTCACGGTAACCGCAGATATTGAAGATTTTTTACTTGCTTTTTCGCGGCCCTATAGCATCGAATATCTGGTCCTGATCCTTATAGGCTTTGCCGCCACATGGGCCGTACGAAGCAGCAGCTTGCTGACCGGAGTTATGATCGCAATGTCGGCCCAGGGACTTCTGACTATAGAAATGAGCATTCCGTTGATCCTGGGGATAAATGTAGGCAAGTGTATGACCTCCGTTGTTGATAGCCGTTCGGCGGGAAGGACAACCAAGAGAGCAGCGATCATCCATCTGCTCTTTAATACTATAGGGACTGTTTTAGTGGTAGTTTTATTTCAAAGTCTGTTTCCGGATCTTATGAGGGCTCTAGCAAAAGGAGATGTGCCCAGGCAGATCGCTAATGCTCATACTGTTTTCAATCTGGGAACTGCCGTGCTTTGTGCGCCGCTGGTAAATGTTCTTGTTTCCGCTTCAGACAAACTGGTGCCCGAGAAAAAGCATAAAGAGGTTCCGGAAGGGGGCCTTGACGTGAGGATGCTTGATACGCCGGGACTGGCACTTGCCCATGCATATAACGAAATCATCGCTTTGGCAAAGATGAGCTTCAAAAGTTTCGGAATCAGCTATCACTGCGTAAAAGAAGCGGATGAAAGAGATATTGACAGGATAAAAGAGCAAGAGGAGAGCATCCTTCGCGCCGAGAAGGATATCGAAGTATATCTTGTTAAGCTTGCACAAAAGAATATTACGAAGCAGCATCATGAAATGCTGAATCTTTTGCTGGGGGTAATTGGCGATATCGAAAGGATATCAGACCTCTCGGCAGCCATAGCAGAACTGTCCATTTACAAACGCGAGAACAGCATCTCCTTTAGCGAACAGTCAAAAGAGGAAATGGATGAGTTTCATGAACAAGTTTCCCGAATAATGGAAGACGTGGCGCAGGCTATGCAAAAACAGGACGCTGTTCTTGCTAATATGGTTCTTCCAGCTGAAATCAAGATCAAAGGATTGGAAACGGCTCTCAGAGACAATCACATCGATCGGTTGTCCAGGGGGATCTGCAATCCGGGTTCCGGCGTCTTGTTCATAGATATTATAAACAGCATGGAACATGTTGCGCAGCATTTAAGAAAAATAGGATGCTTTGTTATTGAAATGGCCAAGTATTAAATTTCAGTTTTCCGGCACCTCGGATTGTGATATACTAACATTGATACGTTGCTCACGTTCTTTACGCATTGGAGTTGACTTATTATATTAAGGAGCAAAGGCTGCTATGAAACTGGGTTATGAACTGACAATAGAACAGACTCAGAAGCTTGTTATGACACCGGAATTGATACAGGCTATTCAACTTTTGCAATTCAATACCCAAGAGTTGGAGAACTATGTGCAGGAACAGATTCTGGCAAATCCTGTATTGGAGAGAGCTGAAAAAGCCGGCAATGACAGCAGCGATATGAACGAAAACGAGGAAGGCGAAAAAAAAACTGCCGAGGCACAGAACAGCGACGAGGATCGGGAATTTGACTGGGCCGAACATTTCAGGGAACATGGATACGACGATATCAGTTACAGGCAGGGTATAAGTGACGGAGAGCAGAGTGATTTTTCCTATGAGCATTTTGTTTCTTCAGAGATCAGCTTGACGGATCATTTAATGATGCAGCTGGATTTCGTTCCGATGAAACCTGCCTGCAAAATGATTGCCAGGTATCTCATCGAGGCGCTGGATGAAAACGGATACCTAACTTCTACGGTGCAGGAGGTTTGCCAGGTATTTCGTGCCAGAGAAGAGAAAGTGCTTGAGGCATTGGCTGTGATCCAGGGTTTTGAACCCGTCGGAGTAGGCGCAAGGGATCTAAAAGAATGCCTTTTGATCCAGCTTCGCCATCGAGGGAAGGACAAGCCGGAAGCCCGAAAAATTGTAGAAAACCATCTGGAAGACATTGCAGATAACAGGCTTTCGCATATTTCTAAAGCTCTGGGGATCTCTATAAAAGAGGTGCAAAATATCCGGGACGAAATCAGGTCTTTGGAACCCAAGCCGGGACGGCAATTCGGAAGTGCGGGGGATAACCGTTATATAATACCCGACGTCACTGTCGAAAAGGTCGGCGATGAATATATCGTACTTGTAAACGACAGCACGGCACCCCGTTTGAACGTCAGCCCTTATTATCAAAAAATGCTTATTGAGGCGGACAAGGAGTCCCAAATTGCCAGATTTCTCACCGGAAGGCTGAATTCGGCCCTATGGCTGATCCGCAGCATCGAACAGAGGCGCCAGACGATTTATAATGTTGTGAATGCGGTGGTAAGCTATCAGCAGGATTTTATGGAATATGGATCAAAGCATTTGAAAACTCTAACCTTGAAGCAGATCGCAGACGAAGTGGGTGTTCATGAGTCTACAGTCAGCAGGTCTATAAACGGCAAATACATGCAGACGCCCCGCGGCCTCTTCGAAATCAGATATTTCTTTACAAGCGGTGTGACCGGAAACGACGGTTCCGGAATCGCATCGGAAAGTATAAAGACCATAATCAGAGAAATGGTGGACAGCGAGGATCCGAAAGCCCCTCTGTCAGACCAGGCCATAGCAGAATCAATGGCTGAGTGCGGCATTGAGATATCAAGAAGGACAATAGCAAAATACAGAGACGAGATGAACCTTCCGTCATCTGCTAAGCGAAAACGTTTTTAGCATATATGGGCGAAGCCCAAAGAATAGTGAAATAAACAAACGGAGGAAGACAAATGAAGACAAAGGTTGGAATCAATGGGTTTGGAAGGATCGGACGAAACGCATTTAAGGTTGCTGCAGAAAACGACGATTTATTTGAGATCATAGCAATAAATGATGTCACTGATTCGAAGACATTGGCGCATCTATTGAAATACGACAGCTGTTTCACCAAATTTGAAGCGGAGGTAGAGGCAAGGGAAGACGCTATTATTGTAAATGGGCGGGAAATCAAGATCCTCGCTGTAAGGAATCCTGAAGAGCTGCCTTGGAAGGAGCTTGGCGCAGACATCATTTTAGAGTCTACAGGTCTTTTTACAAAGAAGGCTGATGCAGAAAAACATATTAAGGCGGGAGCCAAAAAGGTCATAATATCCGCCCCGGCAACGGATGAAGACATTACCGTAGTAATGGGGGTCAACGATGACAAATATGATCCTGCGATCCATCAAGTGATATCGAATGCATCCTGCACCACAAACTGCCTTGCACCTATCGCAAAAGTCATCGATGAGGAGTTTGGCATCGAAAGGGGCTTGATGACGACGATCCACTCCTATACCAACGATCAGAGGATACTGGATCTTCCGCACAAGGATTTGAGAAGGGCGAGAGCCGCCGCCGTATCTATGATCCCGACGACGACAGGTGCCGCAAAGGCAGTAGCATTAGTGCTGCCGCAGCTTAAAGGCAAGCTGAACGGCATGTCTATAAGGATTCCAACCCCTGCAGTATCTCTAGTTGACGTTGTTTTTGAACTGAAAGGGGAAACCGACAAAGAAACGGTCAACAAAGCCTTGAAAGAAGCGGCGGAAGGCAAAATGAAAAATATACTGGGCTATTGTGATGAGCCCCTGGTATCCATAGATTTCAAGCAGGATCCGAGGTCATCCGTAGTCGATGCTCTTTCTACGATGATGTCGGAAAGCAGAATGCTAAAAGTACTTTCATGGTACGATAACGAGTGGGGTTATTCAAACCGCATCATAGATCTGCTCAATATGATAATAAGCAAGGGCCTGTAAACGGGGAATAATGATGAAAAAAACTATCAAAGATGTAAATGTCAGCGGAAAGCGAGTCATCGTACGCTGCGATTTCAATGTCCCTCTGGACGAAAAGGGGAATATAACGGATGACAGCCGCATCACAGCCTCCCTGCCTACAATACAATATTTAGTTGATAAAGGCGCACATATCCTGCTTTTATCTCATCTGGGACGCCCAAAAGGTGAAGCGGATATGAAATATAGCCTCCTGCCCGTTGCACAGATGCTATCAGGCGTCTTCGGATCTGATTTTATGTTTTACAGTTCACCTTTCGTAGTTGATGATGAGGCTAAAAGAGTTGCGGCTCATCTTGGACCCGGACAGATAATGCTCCTCGAGAATGTCCGCTTCCGTTGGGAGGAAACAAAAAATGAGCCTTCATTCTCTCGGGAACTGGCCGGTCTTGCCGATATTTTTGTGAATGATGCTTTCGGCTCTGCCCACAGGGCGCATTGCTCTACCGCCGGTATAGCAGAATATTTGCCCGGCGTCTCCGGATTTCTGATGGAAAAAGAGCTGGAGTTTCTTGGGAATACCGTTGAAAATCCGAAAAGACCTTTCCTTGCCATTATGGGCGGAGCAAAAGTAGGTGACAAGATCCCTGTTATAGAGAACTTGTTGAATAAGGTAGATGCTCTCATTATCGGCGGGGGCATGGCCTATACTTTTTTAAAAGCTCAGGGATATGAGATAGGGAGATCCCTTTTAGAAGAGGACATGACCAATATGGCCTTATCCATGCTTTCAAAAGCCAAGGTGCGCGGGATCCGTCTTCTGCTTCCGGTTGACGTTTGGGCCGCCAAAGAATTCAGCAACGATGCGGAGAAGATCTGCTGCGCCATTGACAGCATACCGCCGGATTATATGGGTATGGATATCGGAATAAAAACCGTCGAGCTGTTCGGAAAAGAGATCGAAAATGCTGCTACGATAGTATGGAACGGTCCGATGGGGGTATTTGAGATGCCCGAATTTGCGAAGGGGACAAAAGCCATAGCTGAAAAGTTGGCAGAAAATGAAGGCACCACTGTTATAGGCGGGGGGGATTCGGCTGCTGCAGTCAGGCAATTCGGATTTGCGGGGAAGATGACCCATATATCCACCGGTGGCGGCGCCTCGATGGAGTTTTTGGAAGGTAAGGTACTGCCCGGTGTTGCAGCCCTTATGGATAGATAGCGGGAGGAAAGGTAATGAGGATGCCATTTATAGCAGGAAACTGGAAAATGTATAAAACTATAAAAGAGGCAAGGGAATTCGCTCAGGAATTCAAAAAATGCTATACGCCTTCGGATGTAAAGGTGGCGATCTGCGCACCCTTTACACAGATAGGGGTTTTGGCAAAAGAGTTTCAAGGTACCGGGACAAAAGTCGGCGCCCAGAATATGCATTTTGCAGATGAGGGGGCTTTTACAGGGGAAATATCGGCAGATATGCTGAAAGAACTGGGAGCGGACTACTGCATTATCGGCCACTCCGAAAGGCGGCTATATTTTGGCGAAACCGATGAGACGGTAAATAAGAAACTGCATACTGCGTTTAAACACGACATACTTCCCATTTTATGCGTTGGGGAAGTGCTGCGGGAAAGAGACGAAGGCAAAGCTTTTTCAGTGGTTTTGAACCAGATGAAACAAGCGCTTAGCGGACTTGATGCTAATCTGGCAGAAAAGCTCACCGTTGCTTATGAGCCGGTATGGGCCATAGGGACAGGGCGTACTGCCACCCCTGAGCAGGCAGATGAAATGTGCGGTTATATCAGAAGCATCATTACCGAGTGTTACGATGAAGATGTGGCAGAAAA
>JAKJCD010000002.1:0-26549 GCA_022706625.1 Bacillota bacterium
GCAAGGAAAATGCGAAATAGACACAGGGATTGGCTTTTTTGATCATATGCTCACAGCTTTCTGCCATCACGGCAGTTTTGATATTGATTTAGTATCCAAAGGCGACCTGGATGTGGACTGCCATCACACTGTCGAAGATATCGGTATAACTCTGGGAACTGCATTTTCCAAAGCTATGGGCGATAAAAGCGGATTATGCAGGTACGGGATGTCCGTTATCCCCATGGATGAGGCCCTTGTATGCTGCAACGTGGATATAAGCAACAGACCCTATCTTGTTTTTAATGGGGAGTTTAAAACACATAGGTTAGGTGAACTTGACACGCAAATGATAAAAGAATTCTTTTATGCCTTCGCTGCCCGTGCGGGGATAACACTTCATGTGAATCCGGTATACGGAGCAAATGACCATCATATTGCGGAAGCGATGTTCAAAGCCTTCGGACATGCGTTAAAGCAAGGTATAACAAGATCGGAAAATCGAGGTGCGCTTTCGACGAAAGGAAGCCTATGATGATTATCCTGCCTGCCATAGACATTCTAAAAGGGGAATGTGTGAGACTCAATCAGGGCCTTTTCGACACCTCTGAAAAGGTTGCGGATTCTTGGCTGAAAACAGCTTTATCGTTTAAAAACGCCGGCGCAAAGTGGCTTCATATGGTTGATTTAGACGGATCCTTGAAAGGGGAAAGGGTAAACAGCGGTATTTTTACCCAAGCGGCAATAAACACCGGGCTGAAAATACAACTTGGCGGAGGTATAAGAACTATGGATGACATATCTTATTATCTCGGCCACGGAATAAGCCGTGTTGTCTTGGGTTCTGCTGCTCTTTACCAGCCGTCTCTGGTGCAAAAAGCCGTAAAAGAATATGGCAGCAGGATAGCAGTGTCCATCGATGCGGAGAAGGGTCTGGTGAAAACCTCCGGATGGACAAAAGAAAGCGGATGCGATTATATAGAAACGGCAAAGCGAATGGAGGATATGGGAGTTGAGATCATCATTTACACAGATATCGCAAAAGACGGCATGCTTTCAGGGCCTAACCTTGAGCATTTGTCACGATTGAAAGGATCAGTTTCCTCAAAGATAATAGCTAGCGGAGGCATACGCGATCTTGCCGATATAAGGGAGTTATGCAAGCTTGAATTATATGGGGCTATTTGCGGAAAATCCCTCTATTCAGGCAGTCTGGACTTGAAGCAAGCAATTTCAACAGTAGAGCAGGCGGGATAAATGTGTTTATGCAAAGTAAATAAAGAAAGGCTGATCAAGATGGGAATAAAAAGAATAATACCGTGTTTGGATATTTATAAGGGTAAAGTGGTAAAAGGTATTAATTTTGTCGGGCTGCGAGAAGTAGGAGATCCTGTAGAATACGCAGTACAATATGCGAAGCAGGGAGCTGATGAAATCGTTATGCTCGACATAGCCGCAACTAAGGAGGGGAGGCAAAACATGCTGAACCTGTTGAAAGAAACCGTAAAAAAGGTTTCCGTGCCAATCACGGCAGGAGGCGGGATAGAGTGTGCCGAAGATATCAGAATGCTGCTTGATGCGGGAGCTAAAAGGATTTCTATAAATACTGCGGCAGTCAGACGTCCGGAATTGATCAGAGAAGCGGCCGAAGAGTTTGGCAGCAAGTGTGTTGTTCTGGCGATCGACTGCCGTGATATGGGAAAAGGACAATATCATGTGATGATCAACGGCGGGAAGAAAGACACCGGAATAGAGTTGACAAGCTGGGCCTCAGAAGCTGCTGCCCTGGGAGCGGGGGAGATCCTGCTTACTTCCATGGATGCGGACGGTGCAAAAAACGGTTACGACATCTCCATGTTGAATGCTTTGTGCCGCACAGTTAAAATCCCTCTCATAGCGTCGGGAGGCTGCGGTACTGTGGGGCACTTTATTAAAGTTTTTAAGGAAACCGAGTGCGATGCGGCCCTTGCTGCTTCAATATTTCATTATGGAGACCTGACCGTCGATACAGTAAAAAAAGCATTGAAAAACAGCGGTATTCCAGTGCTGATGGATAAGGAAGGGGCTTGTGCATAATGGATCTGCGACAGTTTTTCACAGAGGCGGAACTCATCCCGGCCATTGTGCAGGATGCATTTTCAGATGAAGTTTTGATGCTGGCATATATGAATGAAGAGAGTTTGAAGCTCACCTTAGAAAGCGGTTACACTTGGTTTTACAGCAGATCGAGAAAAGAACTCTGGAATAAGGGGGCTGTTTCTGGACACCTTCAAAAAGTGCGTTCCATAACCCCGGACTGCGATAATGATACATTGCTGATAAGAGTAGAACAAACAGGAGCTGCGTGTCACACGGGAAATATCAGTTGTTTTTATAGAAAGGGGATGCTGATGAATAATGAATGATATACTTAACATGTTGTATAATATAATTATTAACAGGGTGGAGGAACCGTCGAAAAACTCATACACCCGATATCTGTTTGACAGTGGGCTAAACAAGATATTGAAAAAATGCGGGGAGGAATGCAGCGAGGTGATAATCGCCGCAAAAGATGGCAACACAGAGGACATCAAGCAGGAAGTATGCGATTTGATCTATCATTTGATGGTTATGTTGGCTTTTAAGGGTATAACACCGGAAGAAATAGGGGAGATAATAATAGAGAGAAGTCAAAAAAAAGACAATTTAAAAGAAGCTCGCGTCACTGATACGAACTGTTGAGGCACATATAAAGACCCACCGTCATACATTGTTATACGGGTGGGTTTTTGATTTTGCATACTATCTTGCTGTTATACCCGGTCTTATCCTGTGATGAGAAGGGATGCGGTATTTTGTCAATAGAAAAAAGAAAACCAAAATGCAGGAAGGGCGAATCAGAGTTTCTGGGATTAGTGCTTCTTATCATCGGCGCCGTAACAATTTGTGCTTTCTTATTTCCTTTGAGAATATGGTTACTGTTGCTGGGTGCGATCATGATATTTTGCGGATTTAAACTCTTTCTTCCGTGACCGGCAGCAATCTCGGGATTAAAAAGAAAAAACCCCGCCTGGCAGGGTTGATTCGTTCTGTTAGATAGCTCTATTGATCTTACCTGAACGGATGCAGCGCGTGCATACCTTCTTCTTTAGAACGGTGCCATTTTCTTCAACTCTGACAGTCTGGATGTTGGCGTTCCATTTTCTTCTGGTATGTCTGTTCGAGTGGCTGACATTATTTCCGCTTACCTGGCCTTTGCCACAGACTTCACATTTGTTAGACATCTATTACACCTCCCTTGACTGTATTTTAAAGACAGATTTGATTTGTCCCTTTTTATTGTTTCTGGCCGAACACATGACATTATAGCATGCAGGCTCCAATATGTAAAATACTTTTTTCGTATTTTTTCGTATTTCTGTAACCATAGAAAATAAGCCCTACAAAAAGCGGTACAAAAAAAGTAAGCAGTATGCTACTATGAATATGATTCTCAAAGGAGGTCAGGTGTTGGCTTTATATCATACCGAAACGCAAAAAGGAAGCATAAAGATCAGGCGGTCTGTTATTGGCAGGATCGTTATTGAAGCTGTCCGCAAATTTCAAGGTCGTGTTATTATAACAAATTATAAAGGCAAGCCGGTACGTTTGAGAGAAAAATACGGAATATCCGATGGAGCCGACCATATCGATATAAGCATGGGCGTAAAAGGACTGGATATCAGAGTATATGTCGCGATTCGGTTCGGGACGAGCATTGGCCTTGTAACAGAGCAGCTTATCAACGATATCAAATCAGATATTGAGGTCCTGACGGGCATTAATGCCAACAGCATCGCAATTGCAGTAACAGCGATGATCGCAAAACAGATAGTGCCGCGAAACATTGAGATCAAAAGGTAGATACGACTTATTCGGCTTATGCGGCGAGGAGTTATGATTTGGACATAAATGACAGAGTCACAGCCCTTAAAGGCGTCGGCCCAAAAAAAGCCAAAGCTTTAGAAAAACTGAAAATCCGAACTGTTTTGGATTTTCTTTCGTATTATCCGCGCTGCTATCAGGATCAGCGTGTTTACAAACTGATCAGCGAACTCCGGGATGGCGATACCGCTTTGATTAAGGGGCGTGTGGTGCTTATTGTAAGAGGCGGTCATGGCTACGGACGAAAGAAAAATCTCAGATTGCTTGTCACGGATGATAGCGGAAGCATAGAAATTGTTTTTTTTAACTGCAGATATCTTGAGAAAACCATTGATAAGCAGATTGAATATGAATTTTACGGAAAAGTGTCCGAAAGAGCGGGGCGATTGCAGATAGTGCATCCTTCTATTGATCGCTGCAGGACGAATCGGCCCAGGGGCATTCTGCCTGTTTATCCTCTTACACAGGGTGTTTCTCAGGAAGATTTACGTAAATGGCAGCGGCAAGCACTTGATTATTCGAAGGATATCGTCGAGTATTTGCCTGAAGAGATTCTAATAAGAAATCGGCTGTGTGGGTTGCAGTATGCTTTTGAAAACATCCATTTCCCCAAAGATCCGCAAAAAGCGAAAGAAGCAGGCTTTCGTTTAGTTTTTGATGAACTTTTTCTGCTGCAGCTTGGACTTTTATCCATTAAAAAACGTATCAAAACAGACAGCGGAGGCATAGCCTTTTCGTCTTTTATTAAAACAGATGATTTCGTGGACGAACTGCCGTACAAGCTTACAGGAGCTCAAAAAAAAGTTTTGGCAGAAATCGAGAAAGACATGGAAGCTAAAGGAGTCATGAATCGTCTTGTCCAGGGAGATGTGGGATCGGGGAAGACCATAGTTGCCGCCGCCGCGGTGTACAAGGCAATAAAATGTGGTTACCAAGCAGTTTTGATGGCTCCTACAGAATTACTGGCTCAACAGCATTTCGGGAATTTGAAGAAGATGTTTGAAGCCTTTAGATTTCGGGTCGGTCTATTGACAGGAAGCATGACGCAAAACCAGCGTAAATCGGTTCAGAAAGAAATGGAGAACGGTACGATAGACTTCCTTATAGGTACCCACGCTTTGATCCAACCCGGATTAGAGTTTGCCAGACTCGGACTTGTTATTACGGATGAGCAACACCGTTTCGGCGTACACCAAAGGAGTCTGCTTTCAATGAAAGGCCAGAATCCGGATGTTTTGGTCATGACGGCGACACCAATCCCGAGAACCCTTGCAGTGATACTCTATGGAGATTTGGATTATTCAGTGATAGATGAGTTGCCTGCCGGCAGAAAACCTGTTTTGACCAAAGTGCTATCGGAAAAAGGACGAAATATAGCCTACGGATTCTTGGAAAAGCAGCTGAAAGAAGGGCGGCAGGCTTATATTGTGGCACCTCTTATCGAGGATTCGGAATTTCTGGATGTGAAATCAGCAACAAAGATTTATGAAGAGTCATTGGCAAGATTTAAAGATTTCAATGTCATGCTGCTGCACGGAAGCATGAAACAATCAGAAAAAGATCTTGTCATGAAAGACTTTTATTCGGGAAAAGCGGATATACTGGTTTCTACCGTTGTCATTGAAGTTGGTATAGATGTCCCCAATGCTACCGTCATGCTGATAGAAAATGCCGAAAGGTTTGGACTTGCGACGCTTCATCAATTAAGAGGGAGGGTAGGAAGAGGCCGGCATCAATCATATTGTTTATTGATAACAGATTCAAAAAATGAGATTGCTAAAGAAAGAGCGGCAGTTATGGCAAAAACTAACGACGGATTTATTATTGCTGAAAAGGATTTGGAATTAAGAGGCCCCGGTGAGTTTTTCGGTGTCAAACAGCATGGTATACCCGAACTCGGGATAGCTGATCTTTCGAAGCATTTGCGCATCTTGGATACAGTTCGCAAAGAGGCGACCGACCTGCTTGCAAAAGATCCGTTTTTATCATTAAAAGAACACAATGCTCTTTTACAAAAAATACGCAAATTATTTGAAAATGCGGACATGATAAGCATATAAATCAATTGTATATGTCTGATAATCTGATTTTTAAACAACTTTAAAAAACGTGGCAAAACAGTCCATGTCATGAAATTATTACATCACATAGTTTTACATCCCGGGGTTAAATTAAGAGTGTAACAGGAGGTGAAAACTATGGCAAACACAAACGTAGTTGCAAGTGCAAAGCCCGGATTAAAGAACATGAAGACTGAAATAGCCAATGAATTAGGGCTCGCGAACTATGAAAACATGGACAAGGGCAACTTGACAGCAAGACAGAACGGCTATGTGGGCGGCTATATGACCAAGAAATTGGTTGAGATGGCCGAACAGCAGCTATCCGGAAGAACAAGCGGCTAACCGGATACAAAACAATCAGCTATATCTAATTGCACCGAAGCGAGTCTGTAAAAAACAGACTCGTTTCGCAATATGTTCTCTACACTTTCAGTTGCTATTTTCCCATCATATGTTAAAATTAACTGTATGGAAAGGGGCAGATACATTGCGCATCATAGCCGGACAGCTTAAAGGCAGAAAATTGGCAGCTCCTGCGGACAAGCTCATCCGACCTACGCCGGGCAAAGTAAAAGAGGCTTTGTTCAGTATGATCGGGCCCGGGCTGGAAGGAAATGTAATCATCGATCTGTTCTCCGGGACTGGAAGCTTAGGACTGGAAGCCTTAAGCAGAGGGGCTGAGAAAGCATATTTTGGCGAAAAATCAAAAGCTGCAGTACAGCTTATAGCCGATAATATTTCCCGCTTAGGAGTCGGTGATAGATGCAGATTGATCAGAGGAGACTGGAAGGAAGTGCTTTTACAGATTCATGAACCTGCCGACATGATTTTCTTGGATCCGCCCTATGAGGCAGGTCTTATGCAATCTTGTCTTGAGACTATCTGGCAGCTAAAACTGTTAGCTCAAGACGGTATCATTGCGGCAGAGCACGATGCTCATCAAATACTTCCGGATAATATCGGCGGCTTTTCAAAACAGAAAGTAAAAAAATACGGTAATACTGCTATCTCAATATTTATCCTGACTTCGGAGGAAACTGGCCAATGAAAAAAGCATTATATGCAGGTACCTTTGACCCAATCACAAACGGACACTTAGATTTGATCAAACGTGCATCTAAACTCTGTGATAAACTGATTGTTGGTGTGATGGAAAACAAATCAAAAAAACCATTTTTCAGTTCTGAGGAAAGGGTAAAAATGATCCATTCATGCACATCCAGTTTAACTAACATAGAGGTGATCCGCTTTGACGGACTTATGGCTGATTATGTGAATTGCAATCAAATCGATGCTGTTATCCGCGGATTGAGAGCTACTATGGATTTTGAATACGAAATACAAATGGCACAAATGAATATGAGACTTTATAATAAAGATGTCGAAACAGTTTTTCTGATGACGACGCCACAGTATTCTTTTATCAGCTCCAGTATTGTAAAAGAAGTATTCTCACTGAACGGCGATGTGACCGGTTTGGTTCCGAAAGCCGTTTTAAAGGAACTGAAAAAGAAATTTAATAAATAAATCAGGAGGGTTTTGGCCAATGAAGGTTTTAGAACTTTTAGACGAAATCGAAGATATTGTCGAAAACAGTTCCCGCTTTCCGATGACAGGAAAAATACTGGTTGATGCGGAAGAGTTACTTGAGATCGTCAGGGAAATAAGAATCGAACTGCCGGATGAGATCCAGCAGGCGCAGTGGATAAAAGATGAGCGTCAGAGAATACTTGATGAAGCGAAAAGAGAATATGAAACGGTTTTGAAAGAGGCAAGGACACAAGCTGAATCCCTGATCGAAAATGATGATATAACTGTAAAAGCAAAAGCCAGGGCGGAGGAGATCATGGACGTTGCCGAAACCAATGTTAAAAACCTGAAAATGAGCACTTTCGACTACATAGACAGTATCTTGTATAATTTTCAGGACAAAATGGATCAGCTAAATGCGGTTTACTTTACAGACATGTTCAATGCACTCCAGAAAACCTTTGACGACATCAATACAACCCTAACCGACAACAGGAACGAAATCAAAGATATGATATACAAGACTCAGGTGGAGAATAACTCTTAACTCAGACGATCTTGATTGATTATTGATTTTTACCGCACTCCGAATATTACCCATAAACTATGAATACTATTGACTATGAAAAGTACGGTACTTAGTTCTGGGAGATATAAAGCGGCAGGGATAATCGTCTCTATGGCGGCTCTTTCCATGGTTTTTTTCCCGGCAGTGGTTTTAAAATCAGCTCAACAAGGGATAGAGCTGTGGGCAGTTTCCGTGCTGCCCGCATTACTGCCCTTTTTTTTATGCTCGGATTTAATGATTTCTTTGGGAATTCCCTCAATTGTGGGAGCAGTTTTTGAAAAACCTTTTCAAAAGCTTTTCGGTACTCCGGGATCATCGGCTTTCGTATTCATTATCAGCATTACTTCCGGTTATCCCATGGGTGCTAAAATCATCGGTCAAATGCGAAGAAGTGGAGATTTGAAAGATCGGGACGGGATAAGAATGCTTTCTTTTTGTTCTAATTCCGGTCCGTTGTTCATGCTTGGCACAGTGGGAGCTGGTTTTCTGCATTCCCCGGAAGCCGGCGTTGTAATAGCTTTCTCCCATTATGCTGCTGCTATAATCAACGGCCTGTTATTTCGCACTTCAGAAAAGAAAGAAACAGATGGAAGAAATATCAACAGAAACCAATACGCAGATTTGACTGGAGAAAAGAAAAGTATACTGGATATGCTGACGAGCTCCATGCTGTCCTCGGTAAAAACCCTTTTTATTATTTGCTGCTATATTATTATTTTTACTTATGCCACAGATTTATTGGATATGACAGGAGTATTCTGCGGGCTGAAGAGTCAGCACAATACCGGCTTCATTAAAGGATTATTTGAAATGACAATAGGTCTTAATGATATATCCGTCTCCTCTGATGCAGGGCTCAGGCTAAAATGTACAATGTCGGCTTTTCTTGTATCCTTTGGAGGACTGTCTGTTATGGCTCAATCAATGAGTGTTTTAAAAGGCTTGAAAATAAATGGACTTACTTATCTTTGGATCAAGCTATCTCATGGAATCATCGCCGGGCTTTTAGCTTACTGTTTCGCTCCTTTTTTCTTAAACAGGGCGGTACATGATGTCGGGCTTTTCGGCGGATTTACAAATGCCTTTCAATCCGGGTTTCTGATGCAATTGCTATTCTCGACTAAGATGATTATAATTATTACAGCATTATTCATTTTGACCGTTGCAATTGAACTTCTTATGTCTTCCGGAAAGGAGACGAAGGATTGAACAATATTGGTATTATTGCCGAATACAACCCCTTTCACAACGGACATCTGCACCACTTGAACGAATCTAAAAAGCTGGGAGATCCGAATCATATTATCGCTGTAATGAGCGGCGACTTTACCCAGAGAGGTGAACCCGCAATATACGACAAATGGATCCGGGCAGAAATGGCTGTAAAAAACGGAGTAGATCTGGTAATAGAGCTTCCTTTCGCTTTTGCATGTAATAATGCGGAATATTTTGCTTTAGGGGGATTGAACATTCTATACGGATTAGGTTGCGTGACACATTTTTCTTTTGGCAGTGAGTCCGGTGACTTGAATAAACTCATCAAAGCGGCGGAACTTCTGGCCTATGAGGACTCAAATTATCAGGAAGCATTGAAAGGCTTCATGGATAAAGGATTTTCATATCCGCGGTCAAGGTCTGAAGCCTTGAAAAGCCTCGGGATGACCGAAGCGGCATCCTTAGTCCGGGATCCCAATAATATACTGGCCGTCGAATACATGAAACAATGGATACGTTTAGGAAGAAAGATGGAACCTATCACAATCAAGCGGATAGGAAGTGATTATCATGACAATGAAATTTCCTATCCTTTGGCCAGCGCAACTGCAATCAGGAGAGAAATCTCAGGAGGTTCCGGCATTTTACAGATCAAACAAGCGATACCGAAAACTACTGCGGAAATCATGGATCGCATAGACAGAAAGCCAATCATTGATTCAGAAGGTTTTTTTGACATATTGATTTATAAAATACTTACATCTGCAAACGAAGAATTGGCCGAGGTGTTCAGTGCGGGAGAAGGACTAGAGAACAGATTAAAAAAGGCCATAATAAAATGCAGAAACGTCGAGGAGCTTATTGATGCGGTGCTTTCTAAGCGATATACAAGAACAAGAATCAGGAGGCTTTTACTCCATATCTTGACTTGTTTAACAAAGGAAAGCTTCAGTAATATAATTGATAGGCCGGCTTTATATGCACGAGTCCTGGGCTTCTCCGATAAAGGTGCAAAATTGCTTCGGCATATAAACCAAAACAAATGCTCCAAGATCCCTATAATCACCAATATCAATAAAGAACCCGGAACGGATGATCCTGTATGGACACTGCTTCGTTACGATGTGCTGGCATCGGATATTTACAACCTGATTGCGCAGAATGAACTTTATTCACGATCGGATTACAGAGCCGTTCCATATTTTGAAAACAGATTCAGCGGCAGTTGATATTTCTTATAGATTTTACCGGGCATTAGGTCTATAATCAGTTTAGGTGAATAAATCAGGCTGTTTGTCTGAAAATATTTAAATATGTACGCGTAATGAAAAGGAGTAAGAGAATGAAGGTATTAGTCGTAAACTGCGGAAGTTCATCATTGAAATATCAGGTTCTTGATATGGACACCTCCACACTGCTGGCAAAGGGACTGGTTGAGAGGATCGGCATAGAAGGTTCCGTGATGAGGCATGAAAAAATCGGGATGGACAAGTATATTTTTGAAGCACCGATGAAGAACCACAAAGATGCCATAGGCTATGTTCTTGAAGCATTGACAGATAAGGAGCACGGTATAGTCGCATCCATGGAAGAAATCAGTGCCGTGGGGCACAGGGTAGTGCATGCGGGAGAGAAATATGCTTCCTCCGTTCTGATTACTGAAGATGTTATGGCAGCGTTGGAGGAATGCATAGACCTGGCGCCTCTCCATAATCCGCCGAATATTCTCGGAATAAGAGCCTGCCAGGAATTGATGCCCAAGACTCCGATGGTTGGAGTTTTCGATACTGCTTTCCATCAGACGATGAAGCCTGAAATATACCTTTATGCCATACCTTATGAACTCTATGAGAAATACAAAATCAGAAAATACGGATTCCATGGGACGAGTCACAAATACGTCTCGATGAGAGCAGCAGCATTGCTGGGAAAAGACTACAATGATGTCAAAATAATAACCTGCCATCTGGGCAACGGCGCCAGCTGCGCCGCTGTTAAAAATGGTGTTTGCATCGATACCAGCATGGGCTTTACTCCTTTGGACGGTCTTGTCATGGGCACAAGATCAGGCGCCATCGATCCTGCCGTCATTACATTTATTGCAGAAAAAGAAGGCATAGGGGCTGACGAAGTAATTAATATCTTAAACAAAAAGTCGGGTGTCGCCGGGATCTCGGGGGTCAGCAATGATTTCAGAGATTTGGAAGAAGCAGAAGCTAAAGGAAATACAAGAGCCACACTGGCTCTGAATATTTTTGCAAACCGCGTCAAATCATTTATTGGATCTTATATGGCCGAAATGAACGGAGCAGATGCCATTGTATTCACCGCGGGTGTAGGGGAAAATGATATAGGAATGAGGAAGCTTATATGTTCCGAGCTTGAGAACATAGGAATAAAGCTGGATGATGAAAAGAACAGTATAAGATGTGAGGAATGCATAGTAAGCAAGGATGATTCCAAGATTAAAATTATGGTGATACCCACCAACGAAGAGTTGATGATAGCGCTGGATACTGTGGACATAATAAGAAATCTCAAGTAAAAATGCGTTGACAAAGTAATGGGCTCGATATATAATTTGTGACGTTCGTATAAAAGAAGGAGGTGTTAAGTATGGCAGTACCAAAAAGAAGAACTTCGAGCGCAAGAAGAGATAAAAGAAGATCTCCTAATATGAAGATGACAGCTCCTGCATTATCCACATGTTCAAAGTGTCACGAGCCTAAACTTCCGCATAGGGTGTGCCCCAATTGCAACTACTACGATGGTAAAGAAGTCGTATCTTCGGAATCCTGATCAGACTGTCTCTGACTTGAACTCAAATCGCCGGCATAAAGCCGGCGATTTTTTAAGGCACTTTTGCATCATAAATCATTAAGATCATTCATATCATAAAGACCAGGCTTGCTGTTGATAATAAAAGAAGCGGCTCTAAGAGCTCCACGGGCAAATATTTTGCGGGAATATGCGGTATGGGTCAATGTCAGGACTTCATCGGAGCCTGCAAAATATACGGTATGTTCTCCGGGAACAGCACCAATCCGAAGTGCCGTAATTTTGGCAGTGCAGTTTTTTAACGAATCTTCTAAAAGATAGGCGGTACCGCTGGGGGAATCCTTTTTATTTTTATGATGTATTTCGAAAATCCCGGTTTCGAATTCGCCGCACAATATCGAAGAAATTAATGATATTGCTTTGCATAGAGCATTTATTCCAAGCGACATATTAGCTGATTGAAATATGGGTATCTGTTTAGCTGCTTCTTGTATTATACGATGCTCTTCAGGGCCGAGCCCGGTGGTAGCGATGACCACCGGCGTTCCATGAAGAATGCACCAGCCCAGAAGCCCTTTTATTGCGGTTGGATTGGAAAAATCGATCACCACATCGACTTTCTTCGTGACAAAAGTAAAATCCCTGTAAATCGGATATGGAAGATCCCCGATGCACTCTATGTCTATACCGCATAATACTTTGTGTTCGTTTTCTTCAAATATCATTTCTGTCAGTATGCGGCCCATGCGGCCGCCGCATCCATGGATTACAATATTCATAATAACTCCTTAAAGCAAACCACAGGCTGTCATCTCTTTTTTTATTGCATTTAACGATGACGGTTCCGGAGCACAAAGGGGGAGCCGGTACTCAAGCTCTATCATTCCCATAAGGTGCAGAGCGGCTTTTACGGGGATGGGATTTACTTCACAGAACAATGCATCGATAAGAGATTTATATGACAGCTGGATCCGCGCAGCGCTGCTAACATCGCCTTTTAAATAATCATCGACCATTAGACTGACCTGCTTGGGTGCTATGTTGGCTAATACGGAAATAGCTCCCGAACCGCCCATAGAAAGAAGCGGAACAATGATCTCGTCATTACCAGAATATAGAGCAAAATCCTTATCGACGTATTTTGCTATCTCTACGACCTGAGCCATATTCCCGCTTGCTTCTTTAATCGCGACGATATTTGGGTGCCCGCATAGTTCAGAGACGGCAAAAGGACTGATGTTTACGCCGGTCCGCCCCGGTACCGAATAGAGGATCACAGGGATGTCCACCAGGTCGGCTATGGCGGTATAGTGTGTTATCAATCCTTTTTGAGTACATTTGTTATAATATGGTGTTACCAGAAGCAGCCCGTCTGCTCCTTCCTGTTCCAATGCCATACTCATTTCGATAGCATGGCGGGTGTCGTTGCTTCCCGCACCGGCAATGACCGGCACTTTCCCATCAGCTTCTCTTACGGCATATCGGACCGTTTCTATATGTTCTTCATCGTTAAGAGTAGATGCCTCTCCAGTAGTTCCGCAGATCACCAATCCGTCGATGCCCTGAAGGATCTGCCAGTCGATAAGCCTGCCAAGTGCTGGGAAATCGACCTTTCCGTCTTTAAATGGTGTTACAAGAGCAGTAGCTGCACCTGTAAACAATGTCATCGAAACAACACCTCACTTGCTTTATTTTATAAGCAGTTCGGCAATCTGAACGGCATTGGTGGCCGCGCCCTTTCTGATATTATCTGAAACTACCCAAAGGTTGAGCCCGCTATCTACGCTGTAATCTCTGCGTATCCTGCCTATAAAGACATCGTCTTTGCCGGCGGCCTGACGGGCAAGAGGGTAAACGTTGTTTTCTGGATCATCAGCCACTGTGCACCCTTTAAAAGATGAAAGCAGACTTCTCACTTCATCCAACTCAAAAGGTTTCTCAAATTCAAGATTTATGGACTCGCTGTGGGAATCAAACACAGGTACTCGTACAGCAGTGGCGGTTATTCGTATGCTTTCGTCTCCGAGGATTTTTTTTGTTTCGTTTACCATTTTCATTTCCTCTTTGGTATATCCGTTTTCCAAAAAAGAATCTATATGAGGGAGACAATTGCCGGCAATAGGATGTGGGTAAGCTATCAGAAGATCATTTCCCGCAAGCCCTTGCTTAAGATCTTCGATGCCTTTTACGCCTGTTCCGGATACGGCTTGATAGGTGGAGAAAACGATTCTCTTTATCCTGTACTTGTCATGAAGCGGTTTGATAGGCAGCATTGCCTGTATTGTTGAGCAATTAGGATTTGCGATGATTCCTTTGTTGCGCCAGACATCGTCCGGATTGACTTCGGGAACGACTAACGGGACATCCGGGTCCATCCGCCATGCGCTGCTGTTATCTACCACTATAACTCCTTTGGCTGCCGCCAAGGGAGCATATTTTTTGCTCGTTTCGCCTCCGGCAGAGAAAAGTGCTATATCGATGGGAATGTCGAAAGAATGCTCGGTCAGCTCTTCGATTATGTAATCCTTGCCTTTGAAAGAAATGGTTTTACCGGCGGATTTAGCGGAAGCCATAACATACAGATTATCAAAAGGGAACTCCCTCTCTTCAAGTACTTTTAATACGGTATTCCCGACCACACCGGTTGCGCCGACTACAGCTAAATTTGGTTTCTTGCTCATCTTTATCCTCCTTGCAGAATAGTGTATATCAGATCAGTTTATATTGATTTGATTATTAAAAAAGTATTATATATCATTCTAAACAAAAAGTAACGTGAAAACTGATTTATTTTCAATTCCGCCTGTTAAGGTGATATAATTATAAATCAAGCGGAGCGAATCTCTTAACCATAGGCTGCCGGCGAGAAAGTGAGGAACTACCTTGACGTTATTTGAAGGTGTCATCTTGGGGCTTATCCAGGGCTTATCGGAATTTTTGCCCATAAGCAGCTCAGGCCATTTAGCTGTTCTGCAGCATTTTTTTGGTATAGAAGGAGAGAATGTCCTTACTTTCGCCGTATTGCTTCACCTCGGGACCCTGATCTCGCTTATTGCAGTTTATTATAAAGTGATTTGGGAACTGATTCTTGAGCTCTTGGCAGTGATCAAAGATATTCTATCCGGCAAAGGTTTGCAAATTAATAAAAACACCAACAGAAAACTTGGGGTAATGATCATTGCGGCATCTATACCAACGGGTATCATAGCCATGCTTTTTAATGACCTATTTGCAGGTCTTTACAACTCGCTGCCGGCAATAGGGGTCAGCCTTCTGCTGACAGGCTGTTTTCTGTGGCAGGCGGAACGGATGAATCAAAAGGGAAAGAACGTCGGTGAAGCAAAATATAGGGATGCTTTATTTGTGGGGCTTTGTCAGGGGATAGCGATAATACCCGGCATATCCAGATCGGGAGCAACTATAGTGGGGAGCTTATTCTCAGGACTCAATCGGGAGTTTGCGGTTCAGTTTGCTTTTTTGATCTCTGTTCCCGCTATACTCGGCGCTGCTTTGCTTGAGATCCCCGAAGCATTCGCAGAAGGGTTCGCTGAAGAGATGCTGCTGCCAATAGTTGCAGGTGTTGCAGCAGCTGCGATCTCGGGCTACATAGCCATTCGAACTATGATAAGGGTCGTTTGCAATAAAAAGCTTTATATATTTTCGTTATATACTTGGATAGCGGGCAGTTTGCTGCTAATTTACACTTTTATGAATTGAGGATTTGCCCTATGACTGAACGCAAAAGCAAGAGGGGGAGGCCAAAGGGGTCAGGTAATAAACCAGCCAAAGAAATAACAGTGGCCAAGTCTGAAGCCAAGCATACAAAAGATCGACTCAGAGATGAAATATGGGCTATTGTTATTTCAGCTATCGGAGTTTTTTTAATCATTTCTTTACAGACTCAGGCGACAGGCGAATTCGGCCGCATGATTTCAGGTTTACTGAAAGGTCTGTTTTCCACAGTAGCCTATGTATTGCCCTATTACCTCATTCTGTACGGTTTGCTTCTTTTTATAAAACGTGCCGCACATTTAAGCGGGAGATCGGTGCTGTTTTTCTCTTTGATTTTCTTTATGGCAGCTATTATAAACTCGGCAAGATTTCTTTATGCCGAGGATTTATCCCTATCACTCCTGTTTATAAAGGAGGCCTTTGGAGAAGGCATGCAGCTGACAGGCGGAGGTGCTTTCGGTATGACAACAGGCTTGCTGTTAAAGAAAGCCATCGGCATACCCGGGATATACATAGCTGCCTCGGTAACGATGTTAGTTTCATTGATGCTGGTTATCAATACTCCGGTATCTAATTTCTTTGACAGCCGAAAAATGAAACGAAAAACTGAAGAGCAGACCGGCAGGCCGGAGCCGGTCATATCGAAGGGAGAGCTTAAACCGGATTCGGCGCAGGGAAACAGGGCTCAAAGAAATGCGGGCACGAGCGCATCGAAATCTGCAGAATCAACAAATCTGGCAGATAACATAACTCCCGGACAAATGAAGATAATCGATTATATGAAAGATGATGAGCTTTTCGAAACCGGGCAAAAAAAGGATGGAAAAGGATTAGAGAAACCGGCATGCGCAGAACCCGGGAAAGGTTTGGCGGGCAGCGAATGCGATCTTAAGGACGAGCTGACGGAAAACAGGAAAAAAAACAAAGCCGACGGTACAGAGGCTGAAGTAATCAAAGTGGAAATGAATACCGTCACTGCTCCGTATATCATGCCTCCTTTGGAACTGCTGAAAAAATCCCAATCAGGGACGCAGGTAAACGAAAACTTGAGCCTCAAGCAAAAGGCTGTAAAGCTTGAAGAGACCTTGAATAACTTTGGCGTAAACGCCAGAGTGCTGCAGGTGACTAAAGGGCCTGCCATCACAAGATATGAAATACAACCGAATATAGGGGTTAAAGTAAGCAGCATCGTCCGGCTGGCGGATGATATCGCCTTGAACCTGGAAGCTAAAAGTATCCGAATGGAAGCCCCGATACCGGGGAAAGCCGCCGTTGGGATCGAGGTGGAAAACGATCGCATCAATCTGGTTTCTATTCGCGAATTGATCGAATCAAAAGAGTTCAAAGACTCAAAATCCAGAATAACTTTTTCTGTAGGCAAGGATATCGCCGGCACACCGATAGTAGCGGATTTAAAAAGCATGCCGCATCTTCTGATCGCCGGCTCAACAGGATCGGGAAAAAGTGTTTGCCTTAATTCAATAATCATAAGCATGCTCTATAAAGCAAGGCCGGATGAAGTAAAGTTCGTGCTTATAGATCCCAAGGTAGTCGAACTGGGAAATTACAACGGGATACCACATCTGTTGATACCTGTGGTAACGGAGCCTTCAAAAGCAGCTGCCGCTTTGGGATGGGCAGTTTCGGAGATGACTGATCGCTATAAAAAATTTGCCGAGGCGGGCGTCAGGGATCTGTCATCTTACAATGAATATTTGAAAGGAAAAGAGGACAAGCAGGAAGCATTGCCGCAAATCGTAATAGTCATCGATGAACTGGCAGATCTGATGATGGTCGCTCCTTCACAGGTCGAGGAATCCATATGCAGGCTTGCACAGATGGCAAGAGCAGCCGGGATGCATCTTATCGTAGCGACGCAAAGACCTTCAGTAGACGTAATCACAGGTGTAATAAAGGCAAACATCCCTTCCAGGATAGCTTTTGCCGTATCCTCCCAATTTGATTCCAGAACTATATTGGATATGTCAGGAGCCGAGAAACTGATGGGGAAAGGGGACATGCTTTTCAATCCTTTAGGGATGTCTAAGCCTGTCAGAGTTCAGGGGTGTTTCATATCCGACCGGGAGGTACATAATGTTATCGATCACTTAAAAGGACAGGTACCTAATAAAGAATATGCCGTCGATGTGATACAGAAAATCGATCGTACACATGAAAGCGAACCTGATAACGCCTGCGATGAACTGCTTTTGGAAGCTATCGAAACTGTAGTCCGCGCCGAGCAGGCTTCGGTATCCATGCTGCAGCGCCGTTTTCGGATAGGCTACAATCGGGCTGCCAGGCTTGTGGATATGATGGAAGCAAGAGGAATCATAGGCCCCAGCGACGGAAGCCGCCCAAGGAAGGTCCTGATGACAGAGGAACAATTCCTGGAGCTGTCCAAAGAGGCAAGCCGCGGGGCGCAGGATGAAAACGGATCCTTTTGGTGAAATCGATATAGAAAGGTAAATCAATGAAAGTTTATATAGATACTTTAGGCTGCCCGAAGAATACCTCCGATTCCGAATATGCTGCCGGATATCTGATGGAGAGCAGTCATGTATTGGCAGAAGATCCTGCAGATGCCGATGCCATAATAGTCAACACCTGCGGTTTTATCAATGATGCAAAAAAAGAGTCCATCGACCGGATATTTGAATTGTCTCAAATGAAGCCCGCCGGAAGCATCCTTGTCGTTTCCGGCTGCCTTTCCCAGCGATATCGTGAGGAACTTCAAAAAGCCCTGCCTGAAGTTGACATCTTTATAGGTGTCAACGAATACCATAAGCTGCCCCGGATACTCAAAGAACATCAAAAGGGGAAACAACAGGTGTTTTTTGACGGCTGCGGAAAAGGATTCACTGAAATGACCGCAAGGACATGTCTTGGAGTCCCATATACTGCTTACCTTAAAATATCCGAGGG
This sequence comes from Bacillota bacterium, assembly GCA_022706625.1. Lineage (GTDB taxonomy): Bacteria > Bacillota > Clostridia > Peptostreptococcales > Anaerovoracaceae > UBA1426. The sequence goes on from JAKJCD010000002.1 coordinate 18,697, forward strand.
ATGTGATAATGTTTGCACTTACTGCGTGATCCCTTCGATCAGAGGACATTACAGAAGCAGAAAAATAGAAAGCATCATATCGGAAGCTCGCATATTGGCGAAAAAGGGGTGCAAAGAACTGATCCTTATAGCTCAGGATGTTACCGCTTACGGCATCGACCTCTACGGAAACTATCTTTTGCCAAAACTGCTGAGGCAGCTTTGCGATATCGACGGAATCCGCTGGATCCGCTTAATGTATTGTTATGAGGACCGCATAACCGATGAATTGATGAAAGTGATAGCTGAAAACAAAAAGATATGCAAATATATCGATATTCCTATCCAGCATGTCAGCGATAAAATCCTGACGGCTATGAACCGGAGATCAACAAGGATCACAATAGAAAACACAATCCGAAAATTAAGGCAGGCCATGCCGGACATCCATATACGCACAACGCTGATCACGGGCTTTCCCGGAGAATCCGAAGAAGATACAAAACTGCTGGAAAGCTTTATTGAAGACATGAAATTCGAGCGATTGGGTGTTTTTGCCTACTCAAGGGAAGAAGGAACTATTGCCTCTTCCATGAAAAACCAGATCCCCGAGAAAACAAAACTTGTAAGGATGGACCGTTTGATGAGGATACAGCAACAGGTATCCCTCGAACATAACAGGCAAAAAATCGGGCAGTGCTTTGAAGTTCTTGTTGAAGGCCGTGAGGAAGATCGCTATACAGGCAGAACATCTTTTGATGCGCCGGATATAGACAACAAAGTCTTTTTCACATCGTGCATCCCTCTTTCCCCGGGTGACTTTGTAATGGTGAAAATCGATGATGGTTTTGACTATGATCTTACAGGACATGCTATCATTGAAGAAAATTGATAAAAAAAGGAGTTTAAAATGAATCTTCCCAATCAACTGACTCTCCTGAGAATTATTTTGATACCGTTTTTTATTATTTTGCTAATGAACGGGTATTATATTGGTTCGGGCATCCTGTTTATCATAGCATCAGTTACCGATTTACTGGATGGACACATAGCAAGAAAGCGCAATTTGATAACAAATTTCGGTAAAATTATGGACCCTCTTGCAGATAAACTGCTCGTAACATCTGCTATGATCTGTCTTGTGGAATTAGGTGAAATCCCGGGGTGGATAGTGATAGTGATCCTTGCAAGAGAGTTTATTATTACAGGGTTGCGTTCGGTGGCTGCAGGTGATGGCATTATAATAGCCGCCGGCAGATCCGGAAAGATAAAAACTGTGCTTCAGATGATAGCTCTTTCGGTTATACTGTTACGTAACTGGCCATTTTCGGGATTTACGGATTTGCCTGTCGGCTATTACCTGCTTTTTATAGCAGTAGCTGCAACGGTTTACTCGGGAATTGAGTATATCATAAATAACAGGCAGGTATTTCAAGCAAAATAATTTTAAATATAATAAAAGGCCGGAGGATAAAAGGGGGGTCACTTTTGAAATCATCAATATTGAGTGTAGGAACAGAACTGTTATTCGGACAGATTACGAATACGAATGCTGTATATCTGTCACAGCAGCTGAATCTTTTGGGCATCGATGTGCTTTCTCATTATACGGTAGGGGACAATCCGGATCGGCTGTCACGCATGATTAGACAGGCTTTTTTAGACTGCGACCTTATCATAACTACAGGCGGACTAGGACCTACTCAGGATGATCTTACAAAAGAGGTGGCATGCGAGGTTCTTGAAGATAAGATGGTTCTCCATGAACCTTCCAAAGAGAGGCTTGCGAACTACTTTAATAAGCTTAACCGCCCTATTACGGATAATAACTGGAAGCAGGCATATTTTCCTTCCGGGGCTACGATATTTTCAAACGAAGCAGGGACCGCACCGGGTTTTGCCTTGGAAAAGAACGGTAAAACGATCATCTGTCTCCCCGGCCCGCCCCGAGAGATGAAGTATGTATTTGAGAAAAAAGTAAAGCCATACCTTGAAGAAAAACACGAAAATGTTATTTATTATCGCATGCTTCGGATGTTTGGCATTGGTGAGTCTGCGTTGGAAACAAAACTTATTGATTTGATAGATACACAGACAGATCCTACCGTTGCAACCTATGCGAAAGAAGGTGAGTGCAGCTTGAGGATCGCCTCAAAAAGAAAAACTCTGCAAGAAGCAAAAGCAGCAGTAGACGAAATGACAGAGCAAGTCGTGATCAGAGTCGGTGAATACATTTACAGTTATGATGACGAGGATCTGTATCAAGTTGTAGGGCGGAAGCTCTTACAAAGCGGTATCAGTATTTCCAGCGCCGAATCCTGCACAGGGGGGCTTTTTTCAACGACACTGACTGAAATCCCCGGGATCTCTTCTGTTTTTGACAGATCCTTGGTGACCTATAGCAATAGGGCCAAAATCGATGAATTGGGCGTTGATCCTGAAATCCTGGAAAAGCATGGCGCCGTAAGCGAAAATACTGCTATTGCGATGGCTGAAGGATTAAAAAAAGTCAGCGGCAGCAGATTGAATATCTCTGTCACCGGGATTGCCGGCCCTGAAGGTGGAACCGAAGATAAACCCGTTGGTCTCGTCTATATTTGTACAATTTTAGATGATGACACGGTATGCAAGAGAACCCTTATCAGAAACGTTGATCGACGCTGGAACAGGAACTATACCGTAATGCTGATGCTGGATGGCATCAACCGGATGCTGGATAAAAGACCGCAAATCGAGCAATGATATCTATTGACATATTTTACATTATATGTTAGTATTCATCAAGCACGGTTTTCAAATGTAAAAGGCTTGACGTTTAGAAGTAATTACGGTATCATGAATGCAGAACGTATGTTCCCATGAAACGGAGGCAACAATGAGTATCAATCAAAACGAAAGAGATAAAGCGTTAGAGGCGGCTATGCTGCAAATCGAGAAGCAGTTCGGAAAAGGCGCGATAATGAAACTCGGCAGCGACGGTGCCAAGCTGAATATCGAAAGTATATCCACGGGGTCCATAAGCCTTGATATAGCCACCGGTATAGGCGGTATTCCAAAAGGCAGAGTGGTGGAAATATTCGGACCTGAATCTTCCGGGAAAACTACAATCGCTCTCCATATCATAGCCGAAGCACAAAAAAACGGCGGTAAAGCGGCATTTATAGATGCGGAACATGCTCTTGATCCCGAATATGCAGGTAAATTGGGTATCGACACGGCCGAGCTTCTGGTATCCCAGCCGGATACCGGAGAGCAGGCTCTTGAAATCTGTGAAGTATTGGTAAGAAGCGGAGCCGTCGATGTTGTAGTTATCGATTCCGTCGCGGCTTTAGTCCCTAAAGCGGAGATACAGGGTGACATGGGAGACAGTCATGTGGGACTCCAGGCAAGACTCATGTCACAGGCTTTGCGAAAGCTTACGGGAGCGATCAATAAATCCAACACCAGCGCTATATTTATTAATCAGCTTAGAGAAAAAGTCGGGGTCATGTATGGAAACCCCGAGGTGACAACAGGCGGTCGGGCTTTAAAATTCTATTCAACTATGCGCCTTGATGTGAGACGGGTCGAAAGCATTAAGAGCGGTGATTCCGTTATAGGAAATCGTACCAGGGTTAAAATCGTAAAAAATAAAGTAGCGCCGCCCTTCAAACAAGCAGAGTTTGATATCATGTACGGGGTAGGGATCTCAAGAGAAGGAGATGTGCTGGATTGTGCAGCACAGGCTAAAATCATCGAAAAGGCCGGGGCCTGGTACAGTTTCAGAGGCGAACGTATAGGTCAGGGACGGGAAAATGTAAAAAACTATCTCGCTGAACACCCGGAAATGCTCAAGGAGATCGAGACTCTGTTAAAAGATGAATACATACCTGAAAACATGAAAAATGACGAGGATGGTGTGATGATGTGAATTTTGCCTTGACATAATATAAGATAATGTGATAACATCTTTGTGTTTGTTGGCCGCTCGGAAAAGGCATAAAATGCGTTACTGCTGCCTTTAACGGCGAGACTGGGTAGAGGAGGTAATATATATGTATGCAGTAGTTGAAACCGGAGGAAAGCAGTATAAGGTCTCGGAAGGCGACATCCTTTCTGTCGAAAAGATGCCAGTATCTGCAGGAGATAAGGTAGTTTTGGACAAAGTGCTGGTATTCTCCGACGGGGATACCTTAAAGCTTGGAACTCCGTACATCGACGGAGCTAAAGTCGAAGCGGATGTCGTTGAAAACGGCAAGGGAGATAAGATCATCATCTTTAAATTTAAAGCGAAAAAGGACTATAGAAAAAAGCAAGGTCACAGGCAGCCTTATACAATGCTGAAAATAGGCCCCATCAGCTTAGATGCTTGACCGATATTCCGAAGTAAATAAATAGAAATCAACTGATTGATTACCGATACGATCAGATAACTGCACAGTGTGAAGGAGGTGTAGTGAAATGGCATCAAAAAAGGGCGTAGGCAGTTCAAGGAACGGACGCGACAGCGAGGCTAAACGGCTTGGAGTCAAAAGGGCTGATGGTCAGACCGTAAGCGCAGGCAGTATTTTAGTCAGGCAAAGAGGGACAAAGTTCCATCCCGGCAATAATGTAGGCAAGGGCGGTGATGACACCTTGTTCGCAATAGTGGAAGGCACCGTAAAATTCGAAAGGGCCGGAAAAACCAAAAAAAAGGTCAGCGTATATCCTAAGGAAGCATAAAGCAAAGCCCCTATTCACATAGGGGCTTTCTTAACAAAGGGCGGAAACGGAGATTTATTATGTTTGTTGACAGGGCAACAATAACTATCAAATCGGGTAAGGGCGGCGATGGAAGCGTATCCTTTCGGCGAGAACCTTTTGTCCCGGACGGCGGGCCCGACGGCGGGGACGGAGGAAGAGGCGGAGATGTTATCATTACAGCAGATGCCGGGATGAAAACTCTGCTGGATTTTCGTTACAAGCAGAAATACGAAGCGGGAAACGGAGAAGACGGTAAAAAGAAAAATCAGTTCGGAAAAAGCGGAAACAATTGTTTTATCAAAGTCCCTGTTGGAACCTTAATCATTGACGAAAAGACCGGCACTCCCGTGAAGGACCTTATGAAACACGGCGACACCTATCTTGCTGTTAGGGGAGGAAAAGGAGGGAAGGGCAATGTGCGCTTTAAAACGTCGGTCAGGCAAGCTCCAAATTTTGCCGAAGCAGGCGGAGCAGCCAGGGAGAGGCGCATCACCCTTGAGCTTAAGCTGATTGCAGATGTTGGCCTTGTAGGCTTTCCAAATGTAGGGAAATCCACATTGCTCTCTGTTGTTACCGGCGCCGCACCGAAAATAGCAGATTATCATTTCACTACACTCATACCCAATCTGGGAGTCGTTCAATATGAAGAAAACTCTTTTGTAATGGCGGATATCCCCGGTCTTATAGGAGGAGCTCATCTGGGTACGGGATTAGGGCTTGATTTCCTTAAACATATAGAGCGCACAAGGCTTTTGATTCATATCGTTGATGTATCCGGATCCGAAGGGCGAGATCCTATCGATGATTTTGAGACGATCAACAATGAGCTTATGTGTTATAGCCCTATCCTATCTGCGAAACCTCAAATCGTTGCGGCGAATAAAATGGACATCGCATCGGAAGCTCAGTATACTCGTTTCAAGGATTATGTCGAAGGTAAGGGTCTTATGGTTTTTCCGATCTCTGCTCCTTTACATCAAGGTGTTTCCCCGCTGATCGACCGGGTATTTGCCCGACTCGCAGAACTGCCTTGTGAATCGGATATGGATTACTCATTTTATGATAATCAAGGAGAACCTTCAGAAAGTGAGTATCGGGAAATAAGCTGCGATAAGGACGGTTCTATATTCGTGCTTTCGGGGATGCAGCTTAATAAAGTCTTCCGTTCGACTAATTTTAATGATTACGGATCATTGCGATATCTTTATAAATATCTTAAAAAAAACGGTGCCATAGATGAGCTTAAGAAAATAGGATTGACCGACGGAGATACGATCCGCATAGGCAGCTTTGAGTTCGAATATATTGATGAGGGCTGAATTAAATGTCAACTTTAAAGGATACGACTTTACCTATGTATTCGATATCGGTTATATCATCGAAGAAATAAGTCTCATGGGATTTTTCATCGGGAATGAGTAGAATTTTTCCTTTGATGAAGTAAATACGACGTAAAGTGGGAACCCTGCGATTGTCCGGATAGAATGCTATTATATCTCTGTCTTTCAGTAATTCCTCTCTTGTGGGTATAATATATATGTAAGCATGCACCGGAATATAAGGTGACATGGAACTGTCCGCCAAAAACAGATTGATCATTTCTCCTTTGGAATCCGCTTCCACCGCATCACCGCAGCTTAAGCATATTTCCCTCACCAGGTTGTTCCTGTACTGCGGATCGTCGGTGCTCACATATTCCGATGAGAGTTCCAAAGCAGCTAAAACATCAAGCTCTTTTATGTAATCCTCCATTTCTTTTGTAAAGGCTTTATTGGCAGCCTTGCATAGGGATTCCAGCATTACCTTATTCAATGTGGAGGAAGCAAGCATATATTCTTTTATCATCGACGGGGCCTTTTCCATATATCCCTGAAATACAAGATGGGCTTGTTTATCTGAGCCGCAAACTTTGGCAAGGATGAGAGATACTTCCTCGCTGGGAGGCGGCAGCTTACCGTTTTTGAGTTGGGAGATATATGAAGGAGTGATCTTAAGGTTTAGATCCTCGCAGTGTTTTGCGATTTGGCGCAGGGAGAGATCGCTCTTCTTAATGATATCATCCAACATCTTTGCGTAGGTCATTTTAGCCTCCTCTGACTTGTGTTCATTATTAAGTTAACTATAACATTTAGCTTATTCTGTTGTCAACCGGCTAACAACATCGTAAATAACTGTTGGCGTATATTAGGAAATTTGATAATATAAAATAAAAGAAAACTCAAAGAGGACCCATGAAAAATGAATTGATCAAATTGAATTACGAAGAAGCTGAACAGATTGCTAAAGACTACTTCATTGAAGCCAGCGGATTGGGAGTAAATGCCAAAAACCACAAGGTGCTACTGGAGGAAGCTCTTTTAGTCTTAAAAAACTGCAAACCCGGTATCAACATCGCAGCTGTTGTAACATCTCTTTCTCCCGGTTCGTTTAGAGACGACACTATTTATCTTGGCGGCAGTCGGTTCACCTGCACAGCATTTCAGCAAATCCCTTCAAAGAAAGTGATTCGGATCCTCGCTTATCTAATGTCTCTCGGCGAATGCAAGTCACAGATAAGAAACCATGCGGAACAATATTATGCCGACCTTTGGGGAAACGGATTCCTTGAAGCGGGAAGACAGATGCTTAGAGAAAAAATAAGATCAAATGAAGGTTTCATTGAAGAAAACTATTATGTTTCCTGTTCTTTTGGTCCCGGTTTTTACGGAATGCCTCTGGATAAACTCTCCGATATGTTGATAGAACTTGATGGCAGCAATATAGGTCTCAGTGTCGGCGAAAACGGAAAGCCCACAAGGGAGAAATTCTGCGGTGGTTTCTTCTTTATAACATCAGGAAAAGAAGTACTTCCATCCGATGAATGCAGGGATTGTATAGGACATGAAAGAGGGTGCCTTTTTTGCGGCGGAAAAAATGTGATCCCTGCCAGGGAAACATGCATGGAATTGCTTCGTTCTTACGAGACCCCGCCGCATGTGGTCAGGCATTGTATCGCAGTTTGCGATGTGGCTGTCCGTATAGCTAAAGCGTTGACCGAAAAAGGTGAAGCTTTGGATCTAACTCTGCTGGAAGCAGCTTCTCTGCTCCACGACATAGCAAGAGTTGAAGAAAACCATGGGATCAAGGGGGCGCAGGTTGCTGAAAAACATGGC
>JAKJCD010000002.1:26559-30109 GCA_022706625.1 Bacillota bacterium
ACTTATTAAATGCCATATGTTCTATGCAACAGATCCGTATAAGGAAAAGGTTACCGAACAAGATTTACTCTGTCTTGCTGACCGGATGGTCAAAGAAGATGAATATGTCGGGCTTGAAGACCGCATGAAATATGTTCTGGATAAGTTGGCGGATGCCGGCATCGATACTGAAAGGGTTCGAAATCGTTTGGAAGAAAACCGGTTGATCAAGGATAAGATAGAAGCAATCATCGGAAAAACCATTGACTCGCTAATGAAGTAAACACTTTAGTTATCATCTGCCGACCTCCCTCATATGCTATACAAACAGCTAATGGGGAGGGATTCTTATGGCACACATGCGCAGAAGAAGGACATATAATAAGCGTTATAATATAGGCAGGTTAATGCTTCGCCAGCTTTTGCTTTGTGCTCTGATCCTGCTTGTTATTATAGCAGCAAAAAAAACTGACGCCACGATAATTGGCAATACCTATCAGGCAGTTAAAACGCAGTTTACAAAAGATTTCTCAATGACAGGCATCACGGATACCGGAAAAACAGTACTGAGTAAATTTAAAGAAGGTACTACTGCCGCAGTCGCGTCATTGGTAAACGGGAATAAAAGATTGGAATTCTCAACACCTTCCGATGTTCCCGGAAGCTTAAATGTTTCCGCAAGTTCTGCTTCTGCGGGAAAAACTGTAGAATTTCAATCCGAGAAAGAAATTCAGGTTTATGCCTCGGCAGGAGGGACAGTATCAGAAATAGGAGATGATGCGGAGGGAAATAAATATATACGGATATATCACGGCAATAAACTCACAAGCCTTTACGGCGGCTGCACTTCCACCTATGTTACGGCCCTTGAAAAAGTCAAAAAAGGACAGATGATAGGTTCTGTAGCGGCAGGGGAAGGGCATAAACTTAGTTTTGAAATATGGGATGACGCTAAACTCCTGGATCCTTCCGAGTATATCGCTTTTTAAAGCCGATGTTAAAAATCGGTTGCCGCAGCCTTTCCTTTGAAATTCACTTTACTTTTCTGCTTTTATTGTTTGTTTTTTTATTCCTTGGCAATGGAATGCTGGCATTTTTTTCTGTGATATTTTCATTTTTACATGAATGTGCCCATGCTTATGCAGCACGAAGGCTCGGTTATACACCGGTTAAAATCTTAATCGGGCTTTTCGGAGGAGTTCTGCAGGTGAAAGAAGGATATATTCCTCGTGACGCCGAGCTTTTGATCCATTCTTCGGGGCCATTTTTTAACTTGTGCATAGCAATGGCAAGCTATGTGCTTTTTTTACTGACTCGGCAAGGATGGATTTATTGTATCATTTCATCCAATATGATACTTGCGCTTTTCAATCTTTTGCCTCTATATCCATTGGATGGAGGGAAAATCATGAATATTTATCTGTCCCGTTTTTTGGGTTACGAAATCAGTTATTTGATTTCTAAAACTTTTTCTCATGTTTTTACTGTTTTGCTTTTCATTTTGGGTCTTTACTTGGTACAATACAATATAGTAAATCTTTTGATATGCGCATTGGCTGTTAACCTGTATATTGCAGGAAGGGAAGATTCAAAATACTCCTTTGAAAGGTTGATGTGCATATATACAAAACTCGAAAAGGGGAACCGCATATGAGGCTTGACCGACAACTTGAGAAACTGCTGCCCTTAGTGAACAAACCCGGCCGTTATATCGGAGCTGAATTGCATTCGGTTGTTAAGGATGAAGTGCAGCCTACCACCAGTTTCGGCTTTGCTTTTCCCGACATATACGAAATAGGCATGTCCTATACCGGATTGCAGATTTTATATAAAGTTTTAAACGATTTGGAAGATGTGAGCTGCGAAAGACTGTTCGCCCCTGCTTTGGATATGGAAGAGCTGATGAGAAGAAACAGTGTCCCCCTTTTTACGCTGGAAACTAAGACTCCGGCAAAAGAGCTCGACATTCTGGGTTTCACCTTGCAGTATGAATTGTGTTACACTAACGTTCTAAACATGCTGGACCTTGCAGATATACCCCTTAGAAGCAGTGAAAGGAATGCAGCGCATCCCTTTGTGATAGGCGGCGGACCTTGCGCCTTTAATCCCGAACCGGTGGCTGATTTTTTTGATTTTTTTGTAATCGGAGACGGAGAGGAAGCACTTCCGGCAATATGTAAGGCACATGCAAACTGGAAGAAGAATGAAGGTAACCGTAATGATTTTCTGTTAACCATTATAAAATTGCCCGGAGTTTACGTTCCTTCCTTCTATCGACCCTCATATAAAGAGGATGGAAGGGTTGAGGTCATAGAAAAAACAATACCCGAGGCGCCGGATCAAATAAAGAAATATATCGTATCCGACATGAATAAGGCGGTTTTTCCGACCATGCCCATTGTGCCCCTTATTGAAACAGTACATGACCGCTCAGTGATGGAGTTGTTCCGCGGCTGTACCAGAGGCTGCCGGTTTTGTCAGGCAGGAATGATCTACCGGCCAGTCAGGGAGCGTAAAGCCTCCCGTGCTTTGAGACTGATCGAAGAGCAGCTGAGTTCAACCGGATACGATGAGCTCTCCCTTTTATCTTTATCAACCAGCGATTATTCGGAATTTCAAACCCTGACGACTAAGCTTTTGAAAACCGGACAAGAGAGGAATGTGGCGATTTCTCTTCCTTCCCTGCGCCTTGATGCTTTCTCTTTTGAGGTGCTTAATGAAATGCAAAAGTATAAAAAAACCGGACTGACATTTGCTCCGGAAGCCGGGACTCAAAGATTGCGGGATGTTATCAACAAATGCATCAGCGACGATGATATTTTAAATGGGATGCAACAGGCTATCCGTTTAGGCTGGAACAGCATTAAGCTGTATTTTATGATAGGCCTCCCAACAGAGACTTTTGACGATCTGGACGGCATCGCAATAATGGCTGAAAAAATAATGGAGTTATCTTATAAGAAAAGCGTCGGAACTAAAGGGTCTGGATTCCGATTAAATATAAGCGCATCCAATTTCATACCAAAACCTCATACTCCTTTTCAATGGGCTGCCCAGGACGACATCAGTCTCTTATCAGAAAAACACATCTATTTGAAGAATAAATTCAAAAAGATAAAAGGAGTCCAGTTCAATTATCACTCAATAGAACCCAGCCGTATCGAAGCAGTGCTGGCCAGGGGCGACAGGCGCTTGTCCGCCATGATTTACAATGCGTGGAAAGCAGGTTGTAAATTCGATGGATGGAGAGAGCATTTCAATTATGATACATGGATCAAGGCTATGGATGAGTCGGGGCTTGATGCGTCATTTTATACCTTGGGAAGGGTAAGCGGAGGAGATGTCATGCCTTGGTCTCATATAGACAGCGGGGTGCTTGACAGCTATCTCAAAAGTGAATGGGAGAAGGCGCTTTCCGGTATAGTTACCCCAGATTGCCGGACAGGCTGTACGGGATGCGGGATTAATCGTTATTCGAGCTGTGAGAGGGAAGGTACGATATGAACCGGTATTTAGTAAAATTTGAAAAGACCGGACTGCTCCGCTATATTTCTCATCTTGATCTTCTGCG
>JAKJCD010000002.1:30119-39252 GCA_022706625.1 Bacillota bacterium
CAGAACGCTTAAAAGATCCGGTATCGGTCTTGTTTACACGAAAGGATTCAACCCGCATCCGAAAATGAGCCTTGCTCAGCCGCTGCCTTTGGGATACACAAGTTCGGGAGAATATCTTGAGTTTGAAACACCTATAAGCTACGACGAAAGTTTTATTATCAGTTCCCTGAACTGCAAGCTTCCTTGCGGGATCAAAGCGCTGGATTGCCGCCGGGTCTCTGAGAAGTTTAAAAATGCGGCATCATTAGTTTGTTGGGCATCATATGAAGTGATTTTTTCCGAGTCCGCCGTGGTTCCGTCCGGAGCACAGCTTTTAGGATTTCTTGACCAAAGTGAAATCTATATTGCAAAGCGGAACAAGAAAAAAACCGGATCAGAACAAATAGATATCAAATCTTTGATCGGGCACCTTTCTCTTTTAAAAAATGAAGAGGATCCGCCGATAATTTACATGAAGGTCCGCACGGGGAGCGCTGCCAATCTTAATCCTAAGGTTCTAATGGATTCATTGCTTTCATTTTGTAATATTTCTTATGAGGAATTCTCTTTCCACATCAAAAGGCTTGAACTGTATCAAGAAGATGGACAGTCTCTTTACAAAGATCTGTAAAATGATTTCCAGCGGGTTTCGACCGTTAAACAGAAGTCAGTAAAATATACTGATAGTCAAAATTGTATTGACATATATATCCAATTAAAATACAATATGGATATATATGTCAGGGGGTGGAATGATGAAATTCGTCATAAACCGGAAGTTGATATTAAAATTGACGATGGGCTTAGCGCTGATCGTGATCTCATTCATTCTTTACACCGCAGGGCAACAGAACGAAAACTTTTTCCCGGCAGAACTGCCGGGAAATGAAAACATCCAAAATGAACAGGTGTATGAAACATCAACCGACGATTTTTCCACAGAAGAGACTATTATAGTAGTTGATGTTTCAGGCGAAGTGAGAGACCCATCGGTATATTTGCTACCGAACGGTTCCAGGGTATATGAAGCCGTTGAAGCAGCGGGAGGGCTCACTGCTGAGGCGGATACAAGAAATACTAATCTTGCAGCGCCTTTAAAAGACGGAACGAAGCTTTATATACCGAGCAGGAAAGACCTCGATGCAGAGCAGAAAGCTACCGGGGAACTGCCCGGCAGCAGATATATTAACAGCGGCGAAGCTATTAACAACGCCTCGATAACATCATTAAAAAACGGGCTTATAAACATCAACACTGCAGATTCCGCAGAACTGCAGAAATTGACCGGCATAGGGCCGGTTACTGCCGGGAAAATAATTGCTTACAGAAATGAATTCGGCAGCTTTAAAACCACAGAAGAGCTTTTAAACGTCAACGGGATTGGAGAAAAAACCTTTGCCAGGCTAAAAAACAACATAGTAACAGAATAAAACACCTTTAAATTGCCCACAATAAATTTGAGGTGAGGCAATGTTTAGTCAACGCAAGAGTTTTTGGAAAAAGCGATGGTTTCTTTTGACAGTTATTGCGATAATCGGAGCGGGGTATTGGTTTAGCCAAAAAGAATGGACGCCTTCAGATATAGCTACTGATGAAGACATTCAAAGAACCCAAACCGTAGATAAGAAAGCAATCTCTGAAAAAAACAGCCCGAATAACCAAGGCGAGACAGGACTGAAAAATACGCCAGGTCAAAATGAACAAAAAAAGGACAACTTCTTTCTTGTTAAAAAAGTAAATGATAAGATAGAGATTTTTTATTATCAGGATGAGGGAGAACCGCTCTTTGTCAAGAGCACAGACATAGATTTTTCTCTGTTGAGCGAAGGCGACCAACTTATGTTTTCCGAAGGCCTGATTGTTGAAACAGAGGAAGAATTAAACGAGCTCCTTCAGGATTTCGGGAGTTGAATATGACAGAGAAAAAACATTCGATACTAAAGATATCCTCAATTATCATTTTAGTCGTTTCAGTAGCTCTTTTTACCGGGACCGGCCTGCTTTATAACAGCATTCCTGAACAAATAAAAATATTTGCCGACGAAACAAAAATTATCAATCTGCCTCTAAAGGAAGTAACAATAAGTGTTTTGCCGGAAACTAAAGTAATACCCGGCGGCCGATCGGTAGGGGTAAGGATGGATGTGAAGGGGGTGCTTGTAGTAGGCCTTGAAGAAATCACAACCGAAACGGGACATAGCGTCAACCCGGGACTTGATGCGGGATTGGAAATAGGGGATAAAATACTATCCATAAACAATGAGCCTGTAGAAAGCCCTGAAGAAGTAAAAGCGGTTGTAAATGAACAAATGGGTCAAATACGCTTAAAAATCAGCCGCAGAGGAGAGATTTTACATTTCAAAGTACTTCCCGTTAAGGCAAAAAAGGATGGATTATATAAGATAGGAGTGTGGGTAAGGGATAAAACCGCAGGACTGGGAACACTTACTTTTTATGATCCTTCATCAAAATCATTCGGTGCGCTGGGACACGCTATCACTGATCCTGATACCGGGCATCTTCTGCCGGTGGAAGCCGGCGAGCTCCTAAGCGCCAATGTTGAATCCGTTAAACATGGGGCAGCGGGAATCCCCGGCGAAATACGGGGTATCTTCTATGAAGAGGACGACCCCTTAGGTGATCTCAGAATAAATACGAACTATGGGATTTTCGGCTCATTTTATGCCCCGGCTGTCAATCCGTTCTACACGGAACCTATCGCTATAGGCTACCAAAACCAAATAAAAGAAGGCCCTGCATGGATGTTGACAACTGTAGACGGAAATAAAATGGGAAAGTACAGTATCAACATAGATAAAGTAAACCGACAGCTAAAACCGGGGACAAAAGGCATGATCATAACCGTTACTGATCCAAGGCTGTTAAAGAAGACGGGGGGCATCGTACAGGGCATGAGCGGCAGTCCTATCATTCAGAACAATAAACTGGTCGGAGCCGTTACCCATGTTTTTGTCAATGATCCTTTAAAGGGGTATGGGATTTTTATAGAGTGGATGCTTCAGCAAACAGATCAAGTGTCGAATGTTGACTAATAATACAGAATATTTGGATAATTTTTACCTTGCAAAAATGTTAATTTTTTTATAATATTAAGGAAGGAATTGTAAATAGTGATATATTAAAGTGATATTAAGTCACAAAAGGAGGAAATCCATGAGCAAGGTTAGAGTTGGGATCGCCGATGATAATAAAGATTTCTGTAATATTCTTGCAGATTTTTTCGAAATGCAGCAGGACATCGATGTGATATTCAAGGCGAATGATGGAATTCAAACCGTTGATTCCGTATTGAGGGAAAAACCCGATGTCCTTGTGTTGGACATGATCATGCCGTATCTTGACGGACTCGGAGTACTTGAAAGACTCAATGCGGTAGAACTTGACCCCATGCCAAGAGTTATCATGTTATCCGCGGTAGGGCAGGAGACAATAACTCAAAGGGCAATTAACCTGGGAGCAGAATACTATATTGTAAAGCCCTTTGATCTCAGCATTCTTGCAAAGCGCATCGAACAGATATCCGGCGAAGCCTTACAACCTGCTCAAATGGACAAAAGCAAAATAACGAAATCCGTAATATTTGAAGAGGACGGTAAGAAGAGGAATTTAGAGATCGATATTACGAACATGATCCATGAAGTAGGGGTACCTGCTCATATCAAAGGATATCAATACCTTCGCGATGCAATAACAATGGTTGTAGATGATATGGATCTCTTGGGAGCGGTGACAAAGGAGCTCTATCCGGCTATTGCGAAGAGAAACAATACGACTCCTAGTCGCGTTGAAAGGGCTATCCGCCATGCCATCGAAGTCGCATGGAATCGCGGAAGGATCGAGACCATCAACAGCTTATTCGGATATACCGTTCATAACGATAAAGGCAAGCCTACCAACAGCGAATTCATAGCAATTATTGCCGACAAACTGAGATTGGAAAGAAAAGCAAGTTAACAGTTTGATCTGATTATTGTATTTGACAGCGGGAAACAACAAATTTCCCGCTGTTTTATTTTTATAATAAAACAATATCTGATTTGTTTTAATAAGAGGTGACTGATATGAAAGCCCATACAAATCTTTTTCTGATTCCATTCGTTATGATTATTTGCCTTTCTGTTTTTCCTGGGTTAGCAAACGGTTCAGATAATATACCCGTTGAAAAGTTAATACAGGAAAGGACAGATATTCTCAAAAGTGTTTTTTTTCAGCAAATAACATCAGAGAAAGGTGAACAGCTGCTATTTGAAATAGAAACACAACCTATCCTTGCTGAAGACATAAAAAGTCTTCGCATAAACAAAGCTACTGAGATGGATCTTGTAAAGGACCATGAAATACTGGTATTGGAACAGACTTCGGATCTCTTGGGTTACAAATCCTACCGAGCTGAGATATTATGGTATATGAAAGGCGCGGACGGTGATTATATCCAATCGATTGACTACAGCATTGTGCTGAAACGTTCCGGAAAAGGATATAAGCTATCAGAGTTTACGCCCGTAAGTCCGTAAATTACAGCATGCTGATTTTTATCGCAATCAAAACATTTTAGTTTATCTTTCTAAAAAGAATGGTATAATAATTTGGTATGATAATTCACGGTCATCTTGCACAACTAAAGAAATCGGGAGGACAGACCTTTGAGAGAGATATATTTGGATTACTCTGCCACAACACCGGTCAAACAGGAGGTATTGACGGAAATGCTGCCGTACTTTACCGGTAAATTCGGTAACCCTTCCAGTCTGTATCAAAAAGGATATGAAGCAAAAGAGGCTTTGTCGCTGGCAAGGGCAAGAGTCGCCGAATTGATCGGCGCCCTTGAAAAAGAAATTTATTTTACCTCCGGGGGGACGGAAGCAGACAATTGGGCCGTGGTCGGGACAGCAAAATCCCGCAAAAGCAAAGGGAATCATATTATCACAACGAAGATCGAGCACCATGCTCTCCTTCATACATGCAAACAGCTGGAGAAGGAAGGTTTTGACGTAACCTATCTCGATGTTGACAAAAGCGGTTTAATATCCCTTAAGCAGCTTAAAGACTCCATAACCGACAAGACAATACTTATCAGCATCATGTATGCAAATAATGAAGTCGGTTCTATCCAGCCGGTAAGAGAGATAGCGTCTATCGCAAAAGAAAAGGGCATACTGTTTCACAGCGATGCTGTACAAGCATTGGGCAATGTACCAATCAATGTAAAAGATTTAGGAATAGATTTGCTGTCTGTCTCAGCTCATAAGATTTACGGGCCGAAAGGCGTAGGCGCGCTTTATGTCAGGAAAGGTCTTACCATCACAAACCTGCTCCAGGGCGGAGGGCAAGAATACAAAAGGAGAGCAGGAACCGAAAACCTTCCCGGGATTGTCGGATTTGGGAAGGCAGCCCAACTGGCCGGAGAAAACCTCGATAATCATATAACAACCATCACAGAGTTAAGGAACTACTTCCTCGCAGAGATCCAAAAGAGAATACCCGATGTGGATGTCAACGGAGGCATGGTACACCGTCTGCCTGGGAATCTGAATCTGGTATTTAATTATGTAGAGGGAGAGGCAATGATACTATATATGGATATGAAGGGTATCTATGCTTCGACAGGATCAGCCTGTTCTTCCGCTAGTTTTTCCGCTTCACATGTGTTGGCTGCGATGGGACTGCCCGTAGAAAAGGCTTACAGCTCAG
This sequence comes from Bacillota bacterium, assembly GCA_022706625.1. Taxonomy (GTDB): domain Bacteria; phylum Bacillota; class Clostridia; order Peptostreptococcales; family Anaerovoracaceae; genus UBA1426. Next base: position 35,811 of record JAKJCD010000002.1, read on the forward strand.
TTCGCTTTACACTGGGAGATTTCACTACAAAAGATGATATAGATTTTGCAGTAAACGAAATAACTATGATCGTTGAAAAGCTAAGATCTATTTCTCCTTTTGACAAAGAACATGATATGGAGACTGCTCAAAATTGTAATTGCCCGGCGTAGTTTAGGAAGGAGACAAAAAATGGGTATGTATAATGAAAAAGTCATGGAGCATTTCACCAATCCGAAGAATACCGGCGTGATAGAAAACGCAGATGCTGTCGGAACTTATGGAAGTCCCGTTTGCGGGGATATGATGGAGATCTCACTAAAAGTTGAGAATAATGTGATAACCGATGCAAAGTTCCGCACCTTTGGATGCGGTTCAGCCATAGCTTCTTCCAGCGTTGCTACGGAAATGATAAAAGGTCGTACTTTAGAAGATGCGCTTAAATTGACCAATCAAAACTTTGTAGACGAGCTTGGAGGGCTCCCGGGAGCTAAAATACACTGTTCAGTTTTAGCTGAACAGGCAATCAAAACAGCTATTTACATGTATGCAAAAGAACACGGGCTGGAGTTGCCGGGGCTTGAGGGCTTTGATCCTGATTCTGAATTCGACCATGAAGACGGGGAAGAAGATGAAAGTTAGGATAGAAAGCCTTCTTAAAGCATAATAATCGCGCGTACCGGGCAAACCGGGGCACAATAACCGCAGGTCAGACAGATATCATAACGTATATTTGCCTGACCTTTTTCATTCATATAAATAGCCTTGTTTGGACAGCGGTGCAAACATGCCTCACAACCCTCACAGTCCCCCTGGTCTATGAAAATCCGTTTGCTGCTGAGATCCGGTTTATAATCGAGCGGAAGGGTGCCCTCCATCATTTCTATGATCCTGTCTATCTCATGTTTATAACCGAAGCCCATCATTATGGAAGAAATCCCTGGCAGATCCCTTACGTATTCTATCGCTGTACGATAATCAGCGGAAAGGATCCCTCCGCCCAGTACCTTCATTGCAAAGACGCCTTTACCCGAATCAGCCGCAGCCTTTATAGCCAAAGCCATGCTTTCTCTTGTGCCGGGATCTTTCCCGTTTCGTATCCCCAAGCCTTTATAATTAATCAGTGGGAAGAGAACATCGATATAGGGATTTTTTGCGGCAATGCATGCTACGTCAACATGATGGGTGGAAATCCCTGCTGCTTTGATAATACCTTTTGATTTATAATCCTGTAAACATGAGAAGGCGCCGGCGCGCTGTTCCATGTCCATGTCGCTGCGGACTTCATGCAGCAAGAAAATATCGATGATATCCCGGTCCAATTCCTTTCTTGCTTCTTCTATGGCTTCCTGCATTTGACCGTAGCTTCCGTAAAGGCATTTGGACACAATGACCGGTGTAAAGCTTGTTCCTTTAAGGGCACGGCGAATATAAGGATAAGTACGATAGTATTGCGCTGTATCCAGGAAGTTTATCCCTCTTTCTAAAGCATATCTGATAAGGGACGCTCCCTCTGCAAGAGGTAGATTAAGCTGTGTGCCGCCAATAGTCAAAACACCGAATCCGACTTCTGTCACTGTTAGGCCGGTGCTGCCTAGAGGATTCATCTTCATTTTTCACCTTTTCCAATACCCGTATCGTTCACTACGGATTATATCCTATCATTATTTATATAAAGAATCTACACAATATAATCTGTATATGATACAATGTTATGAATATTTTATTAGGAGCGATATTTATGAAAGAGATAGGACTTAGCCAACTTCGGGATATGTTTCGTGATTTTTATATTGAAAAAGGCCATTTTCCGCGAGGAAGTTTTTCGCTGATACCGGAGAATGACAAAAGCCTGTTGATAATAAATTCCGGAATGGCGCCATTAAAGCCATATTTTTCAGGTGCCGAAACTCCTCCCTCAAAGCGCATGACGACTTGTCAGAAATGTATAAGAACGGGAGATATAGACAACGTCGGTTATACGGACAGGCACGGTACTTTCTTTGAAATGCTCGGCAGTTTTTCTTTCGGGGATTATTTTAAAGAAGAGTCGATCAAATGGGGATGGGAGTTTCTCACAGAAGTATTGAAAATGCCTGCCGAAAAGCTTTGGCCAAGTATTTATGAAGAGGATGAAGAAGCCTTCGCCATTTGGAATAAAATAATCGGTATAGAAGAGCAAAGAATCACCCGCCTGGGAAAAGAAGACAACTTCTGGGAAATCGGGACAGGCCCCTGCGGACCCTGTTCGGAAATATATTTTGACAGGGGAGAGGCTCACGGCTGCGGCAAACCGGATTGCAAACCAGGCTGTGACTGCGACCGCTTTGTTGAGATATGGAATCATGTTTTTACACAGTTCAACAAAGACAATGAAGGCAACTATACTCTTCTGAAGCATAAAAACATCGATACGGGAATGGGGCTTGAACGACTGGCCTGCGTAATGCAAAATGTGGAATCCATTTTCAATGTAGATACTGTCCGTTTCATTCTTGACGGCGTGGTGGAAATGTGCGGAATAGAATACTGCTTCGGTGAAAAGCCGGAAGATGTATCGATCAGAATCATAACGGATCATATACGGTCCGTTACATTCATGGTTGGGGACGGTATCCTGCCAAGCAATGAGGGCAGGGGATACGTTCTCCGCCGATTGCTTCGCAGGGCGGCAAGACATGGAAAGCTTCTGGGTATAAAAAACGGGTTTTTATCAGAGCTTTCAAAACGGGTAATATCGATTTCCGGTAACGCTTATCCGGAGCTTGAAGAAAAAAAGGATTATATTTATCGGATCTTATCTATCGAAGAAGAAAAATTCAGCCATACCATTGACCAGGGCAGTATTCTTCTGGAGGAACAGATCAGGCATTTGAAAGAAAGAAAACAAACGATTCTCTCCGGCGAAGTGATTTTTAAACTCTACGATACTTTTGGATTTCCTTTTGAATTGACCCAGGAAATACTGAAAGAAAAAGGCTGCACTGCTGATGAAGATGGATTCAGGAAGCTTATGGAACATCAAAAGGAAATGGCAAGAGCCGCCAGAAGATCTGCCGATAATGAAGGGTGGACAGAAGATTCGCTTTTGCTGGGAGAGTATGAAACTACAATATTTACTGGCTATGATGGACTTGAAGACAAGTCAAAAGTTCTGGCGATACTGTCAGGTGATCAGAATCTTAATGAGGCAGGGGAGGGCAGTATTGTTTCAATAATTCTTGATCGCACACCTTTCTATGCTGAAGGAGGCGGACAGGTAACGGATACGGGCATATTGTCAAGGATCGATTTTGAAGCAAAAGTCACCGGTGTAGTCAAGCTGCAGGATGTATACCTTCATAAGATCGAAATACGATCCGGCGATCTTCATGTAGGTGATGAAATAATTGCAAAGGTCGACCTTGAAAGGCGTCACAACGCCGCGCGTAACCACACCTCCACCCACATACTTCATAAGGCA
>JAKJCD010000300.1 GCA_022706625.1 Bacillota bacterium
TACAATATGCATTTCAATTAATGTTTCTGTCATTCAACTGTTAAAAGACGATTTCTGTAAAAATCTATTTGAGATGATAGAACAAATGCAGGTTAGTACTGAAAATGTCAGCCTTGAGGTTACGGAGTCGGTATTTGCTTCAAACTATCAAGAAATCAACCGTATTCTTGGTGAGCTTAAAGATTGCGGAATCCGCATAGCTATCGACGATTTCGGAACGGGATATTCCTCTCTTGCGAGGGAACGGGAGCTAAATGTCAACTGCCTTAAAATAGACAAATATTTTATTGATAAACTCTTGTCACTTAAGCCCGAAGAGGCTATTACAGGGGACATTATCTCAATGGCACACAAGTTTAACCACTGTGTCGTTGCAGAAGGGGTGGAGTATGAAAAGCAGAGACAGTATCTGAAGGATTTCGGGTGCGATAAGATACAGGGGTATCTAATCAGTAAACCCCTTGATGAAGAGGCGGCAATCGAAATGCTTAAAAGCAACAGCTGACTCAATTACATTAATGAGCCTTCATCAGAAACGGAATGATA
>JAKJCD010000301.1 GCA_022706625.1 Bacillota bacterium
CGGAAATGGAGCGGACCATCCGGGGATCGGTGCTGTACGGCCATTACGAGCGGACCCTGGACCGGGAGAGCGCCTACGAGAAGCTGCAGCAAAAGGCGGCGGAGATTCAGGCCGCGGCGGACCAGGCAGCGCCTGCCACTCCGGCGGCCGGCAGGGAAAAGCCTTCGGAGTTACAGAAGTACGTGGGCGCCTTCGTAAAGAGCGCCGCCCATTCCGTGGGGAGCCAGATCGGCCGGATCCCTTTTCGGCGGCCGGCGCTGATCGCGGCGATATCATTTTCCTCCCCTCGTCACGTGCAGTTGCATACGGCGATCCCTGCCCCGGGGGCGCTTTATCCTGTAGTAACTTGAGTCAAGTTACTCAGACGGAGGCTGATGCACGGGAGGGCGTGCCTCGCCCTCCTCTGGGCGGGCGGCAGTGGCGGCGGGCGAAGGATGCGCTCGCCTGTTTCGATGATCTCTTTAACCCCCATGCCCGGTGCGGACACAACGAAACATGAAAATATCCGGGTAGTTGTGGGCAATTTCATATTAATGGTTATCTTT
>JAKJCD010000302.1:0-265 GCA_022706625.1 Bacillota bacterium
GTTTACTGGAGGCCATGGCCTGCGGTCGACCGGTCCTCGCCTCGGACATTCCCGGCAACCGACAACCCCTGTGCGGAGATACCCCCCATGAGGCCGCAGGCCTCCTGTTCCGTCCCGAAGACAGGGACGACTTCAGGCGCCAGGCCTTGCTCCTTCTGAACAACCCTTACCTGAGAGAAAACCTGGGCAGAAACGGAGAAAAAAGGATCGAGAGATTCTTCCGGCCCGACAAGGAGATATCGGGGCTTCTCCAGGCCTACGATTT
>JAKJCD010000302.1:295-545 GCA_022706625.1 Bacillota bacterium
CCCCTGGTTGCGCTAAAGGGTGCCCCATGTTCCCCGGTCCCAAAGGACCTTCCCGGAAACGTTCCAAAGCCGATGTAGCTCAGCCGGTAGAGCAGCTGATTCGTAATCAGCAGGTCAGGAGTTCAAGTCTCCTCATCGGCTCCAGTAAACGAGGGGTTAGCAATTAGCTAGCCCCTTTCCCTCTCTTTGAACGGGTGCCTTCATGTGTCCACCAGTGTTCCTGTTTCAGGCAGGTTCAAGAAGCCTCTGA
>JAKJCD010000303.1:0-300 GCA_022706625.1 Bacillota bacterium
TTCTTTTGGTTCAAAAGACCCTATCGCTGTTACAGATCGAGTTTCATTTGAAATTTTTCCTGGAGAATTTTTTGCACTTGTGGGGGAGTCTGGTTGTGGAAAAAGTGTAACAGCGATGAGTATTCTTCGATTACTCCCCACACCAAGTGCGAAAATCACCTCTGGCCAAATTTATTTTGAAAATCAAGATTTAATACGCTTAAAAGATGCAGAAATAAGGCGTGTTAGAGGTTCTTCTATTTCTTGTATTTTTCAAGAACCCATGCAAGCCTTAAACCCTGTGATTCCAATAGGAAAACA
>JAKJCD010000303.1:310-541 GCA_022706625.1 Bacillota bacterium
TGATCGTATTTGGAAAGCGTATCCTCATGAAATGTCTGGTGGCATGTTACAGCGAATTTGCATTGTTATGGCATTACTCCCTTCGCCGAGTTTAATCATCGCCGATGAACCGACGACTGCTTTAGATGTGACTGTACAAGCTCAAATAATGGATGTATTAAAACGATTATCTCAAGAATCAAATACGGCCGTTTTATTGATCACGCATAATATGGGTTTAGTCGCTCAATA
>JAKJCD010000304.1:0-270 GCA_022706625.1 Bacillota bacterium
TGGCAACTTTACTCCTCCTCCAAATTGCCTTTCCATATAAAAGACTCTCAAAAAGCCAAGATATGCTAAAAAAGCTACATTTTCTTGTTGAAAATGCAGCTTTTGATTGTGTGACCCATCCGCGATTCGAACGCGGGACACCTTGATTAAAAGTCAAAATCAATAGCCATGGGTGCTTGGCACACATGGGTTTTAGTACGCGCTGGAATGCTATGGAATGCAACAATAATATACGCGCAATATACAAAATCAATCTGATGAAATATTATC
>JAKJCD010000304.1:280-535 GCA_022706625.1 Bacillota bacterium
GCTAATCTCTGTCCATTCCCCGTCATATTGCAGCAGCATTTCTGTTTTCCTCATACCTGTATCACCATTTATATCATATAGCAACCTTGCGGCATCTGTGGTATAATGACACTGAGTAATTTTAATTTCATCCATAGGAGAATGATTATGTGGAATATAAATAACCATGCTCAGTTCTATAACTTCATTCATGATTTGATCCAAACACCGAGCGTACATGCCATGAGCGGGATTTCCCAGCATGTTAATGTGAAT
>JAKJCD010000305.1 GCA_022706625.1 Bacillota bacterium
AAATGGTAAGACATATCCCTGGACGGCATATAGACGGCAGATCCAATTTCCATGAGCTGTGAGTGTTTTTGGCATTCTCCTCCTTCGAAATTCGTTCCTTGGGATGTCAAACAAACTAACCATTCTCCTCAAGGCTCTATGAAATTGTATCCACAACCCAATTGTCAGCTGGCCGAAGTTACTGCCACGCAAATGATTTTAATTTTTATTTCGACTTTGATAACCACCACCAGCCATGTCACTCGACATTAAAAAACGCTTCAACAGTATGATACGCAGCAGAAAAGGAAATACTACATTAAATACAATTTTTATGACGGAGGTATGAAATAATGCGAGTCGACGGAAACAGCGCATATGATAGAGAAGACGAAAGCAGGCGCAAGTGGAATTACCGATATACCATGGTGAGCATCATAGCAATCCTTGTTATTGCAGCAGCAGCCATGATAGTCTTCGACAGAGACGATGAGCGGGTGGCGGAGGGAAATCGGGATGAAAATATAAACGATAACCGTGAAAACTACC
>JAKJCD010000306.1 GCA_022706625.1 Bacillota bacterium
AGATGGTTTGAAAGTGAATGTAATAACAGCATGGGAGTTTTTACAGACAGCAGATTTGGGAGGAGAGATGTGAAATAATATTTATTTCCTTAGAGAATAATGAATAAGAAGATTTATCTGTGCAGTCCGCACATGGGTGGCGGGGAGATGAAGTATGTTAAGGAGGCGTTTGACTCCAACTGGGTGGCTCCGCTGGGGCCGAATGTAGATGCATTTGAGCGTGAGCTATGCTCTGCCACAGGGGCGAAGCACGTTGCGGCGCTCTCTTCGGGGACGGCGGCGATTCACCTTTCGCTTATAATGCTGGGGGTGGGACCGGGCGATTATGTGATCGGAACATCATTCACCTTCTCGGCTACGGTCAATCCGATAGCTTACCTGGGAGCGACTCCGGTGCTTGTTGACAGCGAGCCGGGGACGTGGAATATGGATCCCGAGCTTCTTGAGGAGGCTATTCTTGGTATTAAGTCAGGAGTCTTGCGGTCTGGCGGTCCTGCGGTCTTGCAGTCAAAAGACAACGGGGAGGGG
>JAKJCD010000307.1:0-265 GCA_022706625.1 Bacillota bacterium
GATAGGAATAGTCCGGGAAGACGTCTTTGGCGTAATTATAAGGCATGCCGGCTGTAATAATGCCCACTTCGGTTGAGTTCAATTCCATTTTGTTTTCGGGAAAAGTTTCAACGAATTCCTTTAAAATCTGCTGGCGTTTTTCCACTTCGACCCGTCTGGTTCGCGCATTAATCGGAACCATGACGTACTTTTCCGCATTCGTGGCCAAAGACGGTTTATACGCCGGCAGGAGAGGCTCATCGAGGGAAACGACCGATTTTGAATG
>JAKJCD010000307.1:294-528 GCA_022706625.1 Bacillota bacterium
AAAAAGACGGGGGTATCGAATTTTTCGCTCAGTTCAAAGGCGAGTTTAATATATTCTTTGGCTTCCTGAGGATCGGCCGGTTCCAGCATGGGGATTTTAGCGAACTTGGCGTAGTTTCGGTTGTCCTGTTCGTTTTGCGAACTGTGCATGGAAGGATCATCCGCTGTTATAATGACCAATGCCCCCTCAATGCCGGTATAGCTGACTGTAAAAACCGGATCGGCCGCCACATTG
>JAKJCD010000308.1:0-230 GCA_022706625.1 Bacillota bacterium
GTAAGCATCGGTATTGCAAACGGTGCAACCGCCGCCTCCACAGCACAAGCCATACTGGATGCAGTAACGGCGTACAAGGCAGATGTTGGAACGGCTGATGGTTCCCTTGCAAACTTCACTTTCAGTTCGGCGGCAGGAGGAGATGGCATCAATATCACTGGCAGGCTTGAAGACGGCAACGACAATAACGCCTTGGCTATAACCGGTACTATCGGCATCGCTACCGGCGG
>JAKJCD010000308.1:246-523 GCA_022706625.1 Bacillota bacterium
CAGTGGCCGGCGGAGGTGTAGAAGGTGTTGATAAGGTCGCAGGCCAGTCGGCAAGAGTTGAGATCACAAGCAGCATAGGCCATACTCAGACAGTCAGTGTTGACGGAACGGCATCCAGCCTCACTATTAACACAGGAAACTTCAAAGGAATGTCCTTGACCCTCGCCACTGACATAGCCACAGATCTGAATGGGGCGGCCACTCTTACAATAGCCGCCACCAGCGATATGGCTTCGGAGGCTTTGTTCGCAAACGGAGCCCTTACCGATAATGCGGT
>JAKJCD010000309.1:0-239 GCA_022706625.1 Bacillota bacterium
GATGTTACTGTTAAGCCAGGTATGCACCTTTAACAGCCTGCCTTCTTCGTATTGATGAATATGCATGCGGTGGAAACGGATATGAATACCTGCTTCGGCCAGTATGGGGTAGTTGGAAGAACGAAATGCATTGAAGTTTTCGGCATTCATCTTGGTGGTACGGTTACCACGCATCAGGTGATTTTCAAAAAAGATGCATACTTCGGGTACAATGGGATTGCCTTCGGCATCATGTGCGG
>JAKJCD010000309.1:290-522 GCA_022706625.1 Bacillota bacterium
TTAGATTTTCTTTGCCATCCGTACGCAGTACGCCTATGGGAAGCTGTGAACCGGTGAAAATGATAGGCTTATTGAGCCCTTCCAGCATAAAACTCAATGCCGATGCCGTATAAGCCATTGTATCCGTACCGTGAAGAATCACAAAACCGAAATAGTTGTCATAGTTATCGCCAATGATCTGTGCCAGTTTTTTCCAGATCTCCGGGTCCATGTCGGATGAGTCCATAGGAGG
>JAKJCD010000030.1:0-5097 GCA_022706625.1 Bacillota bacterium
CGAAAAATAGAGAAAGAGCTGTATTTCGTTGCCTTTTCAGGGAAAAAGGCAACGAAAATCGAAGAATTGTTTGAAATGGTTAGTTGAAAAACTAACTGCACATTTCCGCCTATTTGCAGATGTAATTGCAAAACGTAATGTTTTATGAAATTGTAAATGCACATTTTTATACTTTTGAAGTTGTAAATGCATCAAATAGTTGATTTTAATGGCAATAAACCGTAAAATCGTTTTATCGAAGGCATGCTAACTGCCGGGCTGCTTTTTTCTTCATTTCTTGAAGTTCTAACTGCACCCCGTTTTTTACGGATACTTGAGTGTCCTGCCTTCATTAAAACTTACCGGCTTATCGTAGTAAATCCGGTGTTAGGGTTATGGATTCGGGCGGTATCTTCGCTAGGCCAAGTTGGCTTGTAATCTCCTGGCCGTAGATTTTGATAAAAATATCAACAGGAGACTGCCCGTTCCATTTCTTTCTAGGATACGAATTAATATGGTTCATCATTTTCGTAATATCATTTTGGGACAAATGATCCATCGATGTTCCTTTGGGGATAATGTAGCGTATAAAGCTGTGGTTTTTCTCGCAATTAGCCTTCTGATTGCTGTTCATGGGATCGCAATAAAAAAGCCTGCACATTACTTCACCGGTATCCATATCTGTTTCAATTTGTTTTGGATCCGTAAACTCGGACCCCCTGTCCGCTAATATAGCTTGAAACAGTCTTTTGAACTGCTCATCACTGAGAACATGTTTTAAGTAGTTAAAGACATTGATAACGGATGCTGCCGTGTTTCGTTCCCTTAAAAACATAAGTTGCAAACCACAGTTTGTGAATAGGATTGTGAGAATGACTTTTCCACCTTTTCGGCCTTCGACGGTATCCATTTGACTTACTACAACATCCGGATTTTCTGCGATGTAGCGATTAAAGTCATCGAAAGTTCGATTAATGTGGCATTGCTTGTCAACACGGAGTACGGGCCCGCTTTTCTTTCTGTAAGGCATTCTTACCTTCCTTCTAAGATCAAGGTTTCTCGCATTAAGTAAACCACTGTCTATGTAGGTATAGAGGGTTCTTGCTGATACCGGCATCTCACCCTTGTGGCTTTCCCATACCACGGGAATTGATTGGCCCTGTTTGATTAGTTTGGAAACAGTGTCATCGAGATATTGTAATTCCTCTTCCGATAGGGATATTCCCTGCCTTGATTCTCTACGCATGGTTTCATAGGCAGTCTGTGCATGTTTTGCGTCATAAACCATTTTATCAAGCCTGCATTTGGATTTTATCTCACAGGATGAACAAACATAAGGAGCTTTATCATACATATTACAATGCTCCTTTTCATAGTGTTCACAGCCTATTCGGCATATTTTGCACCTAATCCGGCATGATCTATGATAAGGAGAACATTTGATTCCACGCTTTAAACATTCAGACGGTAAATTGCATTCGTTTCGATAAATACAGTCATTTCCGGTGGAACTATCAGATAAATATCTGTGAGCTTTAACCTCCCTGGCTATGGTTGTGGGGTTTTTCCCTATACTGTCCGCAATCCAGGTAAAGTTTTCTCCCTTCTTAAGCAGTAATTGGATTTCTAACCTGTCATCAAGAGTTAGATGAGTATTCTTATTCATTTTCAGGCCTCCAGTCTAAAGGCAGGACAAGAATACTTTATATCAGTTTCTTGTAAAATTCATGGGATAATGGTGAGAATTTTGATTTCATACTTCAATTAAAAAGAGGTTAGCTTGATAGATAGTCAAGAGCCGCTGCGCTCTTCCTCTTGACTATCTATCATCTGCCATGCCTTCTAAAAACACCGAGGGGCGGAAGGGGAAAGTGATACAGCATTTTTAGTGCCCCTCTTTGCCTAATTGTAGCATGGCAGACCGCCAACCTAACTGATGTAAAAACTCGAATTACCTCAGGGCATCTGCTAAAAAGTGATACAGCATAGGCATCTGTTCTTAAATATTTATCTTTCTTTGGCAGGTAAAACATTAGCAGCAGTAGATGCTGTGGAGAGTGTGGGCAACGGTATTACAGCCCTGCCGTTGTCCAAGCCTTGTGGGGAACCGCGCTTCCCTGTCGGCTAGTGGTTCTACACATGGCGGCACTATCCACAGCATACGATTGCTTAAACAAGGGGAAGTTATTATCTCCCAAAAAAGACCTACCAGATGCTTTATTTCGTAGAACTTGTCCGCAGGAAATGCCATATACTAATGGGCTAAAAAATGTAATTGTTAATGCAACTTCGTAAGTCAGGAGGCTTGCAATTGTAATTGCAGCTTTAAACGTGCAGTTAGTTTTTCAATTAGCCTTATATGGTGGAATGGAAAAGGTGGTTATAATGATAAAATGATAATAAACAATTGACCACAATGTAAATGACTTTTATCGAGAGGGGTATATGGCAACAAAAATATTATTGATTATAAGCGATTCGGATGAGGATCGATCAAACATTATTGATGCTTTTAGCCATCACAACCTACTTACTGCAGGCGACAGGCTTTCGGCAATGGGACAAATAAGCGGCAATCCGGATATCGATCTGATCCTTCTTGACCTTTGCTCACCGGATATTGAAGGTTTTAAGATACTGAACGAACTTAAGTTGGATGCACATTATAAGAGTTTACCCGTCATTATTCTAACAAATCCAGAAGAACCTGAGAATGAGATATCAGGCCTGAGGGCGGGAGCCGTTGATTATATAAGAAAACCCTTTCAAATGGAATCCCTGAATTCCAGAGTGGCTATCCATCTGGAATTGCTTCGGGTGAGTCAATTGTATGAAGAGTTGCAACCTCATTCTTTCCTGACATTGAACGCAGTTTTGAACCAGGCGCCGGTAGGGATATGTATTTCTTACGGAAGCAAGACTTTTATAGCCGGCGGTTATAATATGAGTATAATGAATCCAGCCTACGAAGAGATCACGGGCAGGACAAAAGAAGAACTCCTGGAATTAGGCTGGGACAAAATCACCCATCCCGAGGATGTTAATGAGGACCTGGAGAACTTTAAAAAACTCCAGGAAGGTAAAATTAGCAGCTATTCAATGGAAAAGAGGTTTATTAAACCAGACGGATCGATAGTATGGGTAGATATGGCAGTGGCAAGGTTGGATCTCAGGAATGATTCCGTCTGGAATCAAATCAGCATCTTTCAGGATATCACACGCAAAAAAGAAATGGAGAGTGAACTGTCCGAAAGCGAGCGCAGCAAGGCGATATTGCTGGCCAATTTGCCCGGTATGGCGTACCGCGGCAGTTTAGACAGGGACTGGACCATGCAGTTTGTTTCTCAGGGCGTTTATGATTTGACCGGATATACCGCTGAGAGTTTGGAAAACAACCGGGAAATATCCTACGGCGAACTCATAGCCCCGGAATATCGGGAATCGCTGTGGAATGAATGGAAAAACAGCAAGGAAAAGCGTCCTCCTTTCAAGCATGAATATGAAATTGTCACCAAAGCCGGACAAAGAAAATGGGTCATGGAAATCGGGCAGAGCATTTATGATGAGCAGGGGAATCTTGAAGCACTTGAAGGGATAATCTTCGATATTTCTGACCAGAAGGAGCACGAGCTCAAGCATAAATACCTTTACGATCACGATGCACTCACAGGTTTATATAACCGCAGATACTTTGAAGAGCTTTTGGCTGATGATGCGGAATCTTATCGAGAAGGTAAAAGGGCGATAATAAATATCAATCTAAGCAAGATAGATGTCATGACTATTTCTTACGGTTTTCACTACAGCCAGGCTTTGATAAAAAGAATAGCAGAAGCATTTGATCAGTACAGTACCGATAATTGTCGCCTGTTTTCCACTTATGTAAATCGGTTTACATTCTATTTGAAGGGTTACCGGGAAAAGGATGAGATAATAGCATTCTGTGGCAGGATCATAGAAATACTGGAGTCGATTTTATTGCCGGAAGGGATAGGCGCCGGCATAGGAGTGTTGGAAATCAATAACGATGATGCAGAAGCCAAGGATATTCTGAGAAATGTTTTAGTCGCATCGGAAAATGCTCTTTCTGACCCAAACCATCTATACAATTTAGTCTTTTTCGATAAGGAACTGGAACAAAAGGTATCACGTCGGGAAAAAATAAAGAATGCTCTTGATTCTATCGCCGTGGGAGATGATGAAGGCATATATATACAGTACCAACCTATCTTTGATGTTAAAACAGGAGATATCCACAGCTTTGAAGCGTTGACAAGGATAAGGGATGATGAACTGGGCATTGTACCACCCCTCGAATTTATTCCTATCGCTGAAGAAACAAAGCTTATCATACCTATCGGTATGAAAATTATATATCATGCTATTACATTTTTGAAAAAGCTTAAATTCATTGGATATGATTCCATCAGAATTTCTATTAATGTTTCCGTAATTCAGTTGTTAAAAGACGATTTTAATTCAAGTTTAATCGGGCTTTTAGACGACATGGACATCCCCCCGGAAAAACTGATCATCGAGATAACCGAATCGACATTTTCGGATAATTTTAAAGAAATCAACAAGTGGCTCGGAGAGCTCCGAGATTTGGGGATAGATATAGCTATCGACGATTTCGGGACAGGCTATTCATCTTTTTCCAGGGAAAAAGAGCTTAATGTAAACTGTCTGAAAATCGATAGAGCTTTTATCAAGAAACTCACCGGATCGGATCCGGAAAAAGCTATAATAGGAGATATAATTTCCATGGCCCACAAGCTGGGGCATTATGTGGTGGCTGAAGGGGTCGAGGATGAGGAACAGATGCAGTATCTGTTCAGTAATGAATGCGATATGATACAGGGGTATCTGTTGGGGAGACCCATGGATGAAAACAGTGCAATAGATCTTTTGGATAAAATGAACAACGACTTTCACTAAAGGTAAAATAACGACTGACCGTTGAAATCTCACTGATATTTTGTCATATCAAAGAATTGAAATCCCCGTTAATGGATGTTATACTAAAATCACTCAAAGTGTCAGCGATAAGGGAATAGATGGGCGCTGGTGTGCCTTCTGGTCTTCAAAACCAGTTCGAGGGGTTAAGAGCCTCCCGGG